>JAUVOB010000050.1 GCA_030599405.1 Chloroflexota bacterium
CGGTACCGGGACCGAAATCCAAAGGCTCTCGAATGAGGGCGAGCGCTCCAGCCCAGGTAGAAATGGCAATGCCGGCTGTGAGTGCGCGAGAGGTTGATCAAATTTACGAGTCGGAAGCGGTAGCGAAGGTTGCTCGAAGGGATACGGCAGGACCGGCAACGACTTATAAAATTGCCGGTCGATCGGATATTCCGGGCGATGGCTCGCCACACAAGACCACGATAGGTCGCCATTCTGTGTCTCCGAACCTTGACTATCTCACCATCCCGAAGCAGGTTGACGCCGTGTATAGAAGGGTGAAGATCGTTAACGAAACGGATAGCGCTCTTTTAGCGGGCAAGGCAAGTCTGTTCGCCGGCACTGAATATATTGGTAGTGTTAGTATTGACAATACGGCGCCGGGCGATGATCTTGAACTTCTTTTCGGAACCGAGGAACGCATAGCCGTTGAACGAGAGCTGACCCAGAGAGCAGTCGAAAAAACTAGACTGAGAGATAGAAGGGAGCTTAGTTATGGTTACGAGATCAAGTTGCGCAACCTGCTTCCAAGCGATGTTGAGATAGAGGTCCAAGATCACATTCCTGTATCCAAGCATGAAGATATCAAAGTAGAATTGGAGCAAACATCACTCGAACCAACAGACCATAGCGATCTCAATTTGCTTAAGTGGCGCCTGGTCGTTCCCACTGATGAAGAGAAATCGATACAATATGAATATAGCGTATCCCATCCACGGCAAATGAGCGTGATTGGATTAGTCGACTAGAATCGGAGGACATCATTACGAAAGATCTGCACGAAATAACCCTACCGGAAGAAAAGGCCTATCTTGTCGGTGTAGGAATTAAGGGCTCAAGGCCATTATTGACCGTTGGCGATAGCCTCATCGAGTTGGGTCACCTTGCCAAGACAGCCGGTCTCGAAGTCGTCGGTCAATCAGAACAGCACCTGTCCCATCCTAACAGTGCTACCTATATTGGTAGCGGCAAACTTGCCGAAGTAAAGGAAGATGTTGCTAATCTCAACGCTGAGGTCGTGCTTTTCGACGATGAACTAAAACCTCGTCATCAGCGAGAGCTCGAGAAGAGTTTTGGCGAGGATGTTATGGTTCTGGATCGAACCGCCCTTATCCTTGATGTATTCGCGCTCCATGCCAATACAAGGGAAGGAATGCTTCAAGTCGAGCTGGCTCAACTTGAATACCGGCTCCCGCGCCTGACGAGGATGTGGACCCACCTGGCCAGACAGGCGGGTGGGCGAGCCGGAGGTGATGCCGGAGGAGTTGGACTAAGGGGGCCTGGCGAAACGCAGCTAGAAGTAGACAGGAGAGAGATCGGTCGCCGGATCGCAACGTTAAAGCGAGAACTGGACACCGTGCGAGCCCATCGCAGTCGCTATAGGGCGAAACGTCGTCAGACCGAGCTCCAGGTCATAGCCATTGTCGGCTATACAAACTCAGGCAAATCTACCTTGCTAAACAGGCTAAGCAATGCGGACGTATTTTCCGCGGACATGCTGTTCGCCACTTTGGATCCCACAACAAGAAGAGTGGCAATGCCTGGTGGTCGGGAAGTGTTATTCACGGATACTGTCGGATTCATCCAGAAATTGCCACCGGATATAGTGGCGGCATTTCGGGCCACTCTTGAGGAGATCACCGAGGCTGATATGTTGCTGCACATCGTAGATGCCACCCATCCGAACGCCACGGCTCAGAAGGAATCGGTGGAGGATATACTTGCCGAGTTGGAAATAGATCACTTGCCGACAGTTATTGCCCTGAACAAGGTTGACTTGTTATCTGATGATTATGATCCAACCAGTAAATTCCCCGAGTCCGGCGTTACCGTACCAATATCAGCCCTGAAAGGGCAAGGTATCGACACTTTGCTCTTGGCCATCGAGGCTTTGATGGAACAGCAGTTCCTGCCACTAACGGTGTTATTGCCTTACGATCGTGGAGACCTCATGTCTCTATTCCACGAAAGGGGACAGGTCAGCTCGGAAAACCACTCGGTCGAAGGGATAAGAATAATCGGTCGCCTTCCCCATAGGATTGTTCCTTATTTTAGCGGCTATGAAGTTCCGCAAGAGTAGATCGATGAATCGATGTTGCCGATACGGGCACTCCAATAAGCAACATCTACTTGATCCTGTTCCATGTCTGAATGGGCGTCCTACTGGACGTGGTCGGCACTCAGGAGTCTATCGTTCCGGTTAGTCGTATGAATCGATTGATTGACAGAATAGCCGACTTTCTAGCTGCAAAGCCCGGCCTGCTGCCTATCGTCGGGCTTGGTCTAATAATCCTTAACTTCCTGTTGCAGATTTACCCAGGATCGAGTTATTGGGTCGTAGATAGCAATCTTCTGCTGCATCTTGGTTTGGTCATAGGGTTCCTGGGATTTTTATTGATTCGTGCTCTTGGCTAATACCCGCTTCACCTTCAGAGATTGTTAGCCCCATCAAATAGGAAATCATGAATCTCGTAAGAGAAATTGCTATGGATAACCGCGTTGGCGCAGCCATGGCCTCATTTGAATCCAACCTACGTACGACTGTTGATCTTGCAGTCGCTATTCAACAAATTCCTTCGCCGACGTTTGAAGAAGGAGAACGGGCAGTCTATGTTGAGTCACTCTATGCCAAGACTGGGCTGGATCAAGTGCACAAAGATGAAATCCATAATGTTTTCGGGCGATATGCAGGTACAGACTCTCGACAATCCCTCGTGATATCTGCCCATTTGGATACTGTTTTTCCAATTGCGACTGATTTAGCAATTAGATACGACGGGCCAAAGATGGAGTCTAACCGAATCTATGGGCCTGGATTAGCAGACAACGCTCTTGGTGTGGCAGGATTGATAACCTTGGCCAGGACATTGGAGCGTAACGGATTTCGGACCGAATCGGACATATGGCTGGTGGCCAATGTTGCCGAGGAGGGACTAGGGAATCTCATGGGAATGCGAGCCGTGGTCGATAAATTTGGCCCGGATGCTACCTACCTTGTGCTAGAAGGCGGATCCTTCGGATTAGTCTTTCATGAGGCTATCGGCGTGCATCGCTACCTGATCGAAGTGCGAACTCCAGGAGGACATTCCTGGGGTGATTTCGGAAAACCGAACGCCATTCAAATCCTGAGTAGCCTCATTAACGACATCTCAAACCTAAATGTTCCTGCCGAACCGAAGACGACGTTTAACATTGGCGTCATAGAAGGAGGAACTACCGTCAACACCATTGCCTCTGTAGCGAATTGCCAGCTAGATCTACGCTCCGCAGAAAAAGATCTGCTAGATAAAATAACCAATCAGATAGGTCGACTAGTCGAAAGCGCCAATGGACAACCTGATGTACAGGTGGTGATGACTCAAATAGGCAAGCGACCTTCCGGGCGTATCTCGCGTGAATCGGCCGTGGTCAAAATGGCGACCGCTGCTCTCGAGCAGGTAGGTTGCTCTCCGGTAGAATTCATGGCTGGGAGCACTGACGCTAGCGTACCGATCGGGCTTGGGATTCCATCAGTGTGCATTGGCTTGGCGAAATCGGGCAACACACACCGTCTTGACGAATTTGTTGACATAACGCATTTAGCACAGGGACTTGGCCAGTTATTATTGCTTAGCTTGGCGATGGCTGGTCTTGTAGGAGAGGGAGCGGAATGATCGCCCGCCTCATCAGCATCACAACAACTTAACATAATCATTATATTTCGTCGTTTAACTAGGAGCTACAATGGATTTTCAATTAAATGAAGAACAGCGGATGTTTCAGGATCTTGTCCATGATTTCGTGGCCAGGGAGGTGAAGCCCAGGGCACGAGACACAGACGAGAAGGGGGAATTTAATTGGCCGGCCGTTCGAAAGATGGGCCCTTTGGGATTGCTTGGTCTAGAAGTGCCTGAAGAGTACGGTGGCGCCGGTGTTGATCCGGTAAGCGCCGCCATTGCCATTGAAGAGTTGGGTTGGGGATGTGGTTCAACAGCCCTGGCTATCGCCGCTCACAACACTCTTGCGCTGGGACCCATCGTTAAGTATGGAACTGAACAGCAAAAACAGAGGTGGTTACCGGCTCTCGCAGGAGGACATGGACAACTTGCCTGCTTGGGATTGACAGAGCCTGGCGCGGGATCAGACCTTCAGGGCGGCGTCCGCACGAACGCGGTGATAGAAGGAGATTCCTGGATCATCGACGGCAGCAAGATGTGGTTGACCAATGCCTCGATCTCTGACGTTATGGTGCTGTTGTGTCGAACAGACCGTAATCCAGGTAGCCGTAGCCTTAGCCAGATAATTGTCCCCAGCGATTCACCGGGAATTTCTATCGGTCCTCCCGAGAAAAAGATGGGTCTTAAAGGTTCGCCAACCCACGCGGTTACCTTCGACGAAGTTCGGGTACCCCTTGAGAATCTGGTGGGTGAAGAAGGACGGGGCTTGCACCAGACATTGACTACTCTCGACGCCGGCCGCATCGGCATTGGCGCACTCGCGGTTGGGCTGGCGCAGTCGGCGTTCGAAGAAGCGATCAAATACTCAAAGGAAAGGGAGACCTTTGGTAAACCTATCGCTCAGCACCAGGCCGTACAATGGATGTTGGCCGACGCCGCAACTGAAATTCAGGCAGCCAGACTGATGGTGTATTGGACGGCTTGGTTGAAGATGGAAAAACGATCGTATACGAAGAGCGCCGCCATGGCCAAGCTCTTCGCAACCGAGGTAAGTGAACGCGTTTGCCGCAATGCCATCCAGGTACACGGCGGCTACGGGTACAGCAGTGAGTTCCCGGTTGAACGTATCTATAGAGACACACGCCTAATGACAATTGGCGAAGGAACTAGCGAGATCCAGAGGCTGGTTATTGCCCGACACATACTAACTGAAGTTAATTAGGTGCACGCGATTATCCGCCTGGAATAAGAAGCGTCCCTCTTCGATGTTTCTCAGATAGGTATATTTTCGTTCGTAGATCTTCCAAAAAAAAGGCGTTCCCCCTTCCCAGGGAACGCCCCATTTATCTATTGATTAAGGGAGCCAGGTCACTGACACCGCCAGCCGGGATGCTGATGCTGTTCGTGGCTGCGCAGGTCATCGGATCTAATCCAACGAAACCGAAGGGTGGTTAAGGCTTTTTCTAATCGAGATTGGCTGTGGGAATTAGGAAGAGGTTTTGCTCCATGGAATCGTCGCCTGCGTCCTTTTTTGGCGTCATTGGGAATGATTCTCCCTTCAGCCACAAATCAACTAGATCCTTGTAGTGATGGCTACCAAGCCAGCCCGATTGGCCCGGCCCGTACATGGCTCGCGACGAGTCGAGATCCCCCATATCAACAATCTGCCTGTAAGAGGGCGCCAAGGCGCAGGTGCTTAAAGGTCCATTTGGCGCCACTGCGGTTTGGAGCACCGTATTCGTATCACCGCCTACCGAGAAAGGTCCTGGGCTGAACACATCGCCAAGAGGTGGACGCTGGGCCATGACATGGTCGAAGGTGAGGAAGTGCAACCGCCCCCAACGCCACTCAGCCGGATCATCGCCGAGATCGTTTCGAAGTTCTTTGACCGTTCTACCCAGACAGCGCTCCACAATGGCCATGTACTCCTTTTCTCCTGCCCACAATGGCGATGAAGGATTCTCAAGCAACCCCACCAGCGTAGGTATCCACTGGCCGTGAAATTCAGTTATCGGCATCAGTACTGGATTTGGACCGGTCCCGAGGTACTCATCTGCTAACTCCATGCCGAGGATTGGCTCGAGAATATCGCGGGAAAGATAGGATAGAAATACCTGGTATACCGCACCCCCGACGCTATCCGGTCCAAGCCAGCCATCCCACTGGCGCAATAAATGCATCGCCAGGGAAGCGTCGGAGTCGCTCGATTCAAAGCCGGCCAAGCGATCGACGAGTTCTGCCCCCGGAATGGACTGCAGATCCATCTGAATGCGCCCACAATCATCCAATGAAACCTTCGCATTCTGCCTTAATAGCTCCGTTATTCGGCGAGCCCGGTAACCGTTAACCCACACAGAACCTAGAAAATGAGGGAAGTCGTCGTCGACGATCCGGTTGTTAGCGGTCACGATAAGACCTTCTTTTGGATTTAGAGCATGAGGCATTTCTTCGAAAGGCACCTCTCCGATCCAGTCGTATTCGCCGGTCCAACCAGGAGAGGGAATCAATCCCTGTCCTTTAGCTCGAATGGGCACCCTCCCGCTGAGGAAGTAGCCAATGTTGTCCTTCCTGTCAGCATAGAGGAGGTTGAGCGAGGGACTTTCGATATTCCTGACCGCCTCGATAAAATCGTTCCAGCCACGCGCTTCGTTTATCTGGGCGAATCCATCGAAGCCCTGATTGGGCAAGAGCGCAGTCGATTGCAGCGCCAATACATGTTGGCTGTCCCGTATCACAGGTGAAATGATGGGACCGTGCCGCGTAGTAATTACACGCTCAATGTGATCGGTAGTTCCCTTGACCTCAATTCGCTCTTCTCGAATATCCGCCTCGATCCAGTTTTCCTTGTATAGATATAAGTCCTTGTTTTCAGGGTTCAGTTGTTCGATAAATAGATCTTCGCAATCTGCAAACGACAGAGTAGCCCCCCAAGCAATATGCCTATTGTGACCGACCAACACGTATGGTACGCCAGGTAGGGATACACCGGATACATGAATGCCGGGAAGATCGCGGTCGCCTATTTCACTTTGCAAGTGATTGAAATACCAGAGGGAGGGTGCAGTCATTGGCAGGTGCATATCGTTGCACAGAAGGGCGTGGCCCGTGGCGCTGCGTTTCTGGGATACCACCCATCCGTTGCTGCCCCGGCCGTTGCCTTCCGGAGCCCGAGACAAGAAAGGCCCTGACGCGGCCTGCAACATGCCATCTATCACTAGCCGGTTGAATTCGATCCCATGGGGCAGGGTGATAGGATTGTCCTGAGGGTAAGCAGGTTCCAATGCGGAGGCAACTTCAGGGCCCGCTCGTTCAATGATTCGAGCCCGAGTTAACTCTCCAGCCCAACCGTGAGAAAGGGTCCACACCATCAAGCGCGCGAAAGAGACGGTATCTATGGGTTCCCAGACATCTGGACGATGTTTCAGGAGCGTGAATTCCACCGGTAACGGATGATTATCAAGAAGAAACGCATTCACGCCGCCTGTGTAGGCCTCGATATCTGCACGCGTGGTATCGCTCGCGTATTCCCATGCCTGAGCAGCCAGTTGGGCAAAACCAAGGGTGCGGGTTAACCTGTCGGTCTCGAGGGCCAACGGCCCTAAGAGTGCGGCAAGTTCTCCTTTGGCAGCTCGGCGGTTTATCTCCAATTGCCAAAGGCGGTCTTGAGCGTGGACGAAACCCTGGGCGAAGAATAGGTCGCGCCGGTTCCGGGCAAAGATGTGAGGAATTCCCCACTTATCGCGATCGACTTTGACCACATCGTCCAAACCCTCTACATAGGTTCGGCCACTATCTTGAGGGAGTCGGCGACGATCCCAGTAGGTGAAGGTAGATTTGAGAATGGGAACAAGAAGACGATTCAGAGTATCCACGTTCTTTCTCCTTGTTTGACCGAAACAATCCTGCAAGTTCGATCAGGAAATTGTGAATGAATGGTATCGTCTCACACCATTTCTCGCCAAGAGAGAGAAGAGGCGATAATTACTATGAAATCACCGCCCAAACTGATTTATCCGTTGCGAGCCAACTTACCTTTGCGTTTTGCGTATAGCTCTGCCTGTCCGAAGATCCAGAGGCCGCTGGGCACCATTACTAAGGCTAGCACCAATGTTGGCCAAATGAATTGCCACAGCTCGGCAGTTGCCGCGTTCTCAAGTAATGCTGCCCTGACTCCTTCCAATACATAGTATGCCGGTGAGAGTACAGAAAGGGCTTGAAGGGCCGGAGGAAGCACCTCTACAGGATAGTAGACGCCGGA
>JAUVOB010000399.1 GCA_030599405.1 Chloroflexota bacterium
CAAATCATCGTTTGAGATAGTCACAGTTGAAGCCGCCGGATCCCTGCTAATTAAGACCGTCTCAACAAGCTCCTCATGGCGAATGTTGTCTCCTGAAGACCCCAAGTTACTGGCTCGAAGCAAAACGGTTCCGTCAGAGTCTGTGACAGTGAGTAGGTCGAGATTTTCCCGGAATCTAATCCCCAACAACTCGTCCGCAACCCGTTCCATGTTATGGGAAGTAATTGCATCCTGTATTCGGGTGTTGCTCGCTGTTGTTACGACCATGTCTTTCAAATGATCCAATCTATCTAAATACACTTCCTGGCCAGATTCCATATCGCTAACTGCACGTTCGTTCGCGTCCGCCTGGATGTTGTTGCTTATAAGCAGAATACCTACAACAGTGAAAATCGCCCCTGAAACAACGATGACCAATAGAAAGCTAAGAACCAGTTTTGTGGCGATAGACATCCGAATGCCATCGCCAGAACTTGATCGCGGCGAGGTGTTGTCACTAATCCCTTCAAAAGTCTCTGTCATAGACAAATTCTCGCTTGATAGCTTATGGGCACTGTTCTAATGATTGACGAAGCAAATCCTCCTCTTAGAGCGCGGCCTGAACCAATTCGATCAAATCTTTCACTACAAGTCGCTCTTCATTGCCCGTGGTTTTTACAGCGTCCCTGTACATGGTTACATCTTTAGGACAGGCAACGATGAAATCGGACACGCGATCGAGCTCGACAGCTTCCCTAATGCGAGACTCACTTGGTCGCTCGGTCACATCACCTTCTTCCATCCAAATCCGACCTCCGCCAGCGCCGCAGCAGAAGGCTCGATCGCCGGAACGAGGCATCTCAACAAGCTGGCAACCCGTCGCCTCTATTACCCTTCGTGGTTCATCATATACACTGTTGTAACGACCGAGATAGCAAGGATCGTGATAAGTTACGATGTAATCAAGGTGGTTACTGAACTTGATCTTTCCGGAGGTAATCAACTGATCCAATAGTTGGGAATAATGCAAAACCGGCGTCTGATCGTTAATGTCGTGGTATTCATTCTTAAGTGTGTTGTAAGAGTGTGGATCAGTCGTAACGATTGCCTTGAAATCGCTCGCTTCCAGAGCTGCCATGTTGTTCTCGACAAGCATCTCAAATAGACCCTCTTCTCCTACTCTTCGCACGTCGTTTCCTGCGTTCTGCTCGTCCTCATAAAGGATGCCGAAGTCCAATCCGGCCGCTTCGAACACCTCTGCCGTCATCAAGGTGATCTCTTTCAGTGTGGGACTGTATGACGCATAGTCACCTATAAACCACAGATATTCGACTGGTTCGGTCCTTGCATCCTTGATCTTGGGCTTGATCTTACGGGACCATCTGGCGCGGCCGCGGGGCGATTTGCCGAACGAGTTTCCGTATCGACCGAGATTGGCAAGGGCGACCTGTAGCTCGTCGTCGACGCGCCCTTCCATCACCAAGTGCCGACGCATGTCTATAATTGAAGAGATCTGGTCCGTGAATACCGGGCAGACCTCAACGCAAGCCAGACAAGCCGTACAAGCCCATAGTTCCTCTAGTGAAATCACGTCACCATATAAGCCCTGTCCGTTTCCCTGTTGCCGTACGTGGGTTTTCAATTTGATCATCAGATCCCTTGGCGAAAGGCTGAGTCCACTGGCATTAGCTGGACAGACGACGTGGCAACGACCACAACGTATGCACGCATCGAAGTCGAGAATCTGTTTCCAGGTGAAATCGGTCCACTCATCCACGCCCTCTTCTCTGCCTTTGCCAGGAGCTGCTAACGCTCCAGCCGGCTCTAGTGAGCGGTAGAAGATGTTTACAGGAGCTGCGATAAGGTGAAATAATTTGGAGAATGGAACGCTCGCTAGAAAGACAAGAGCGATCATCAGGTGGACAAGCCACAGGGTCAGGTGAAGCGTCTCATTTAGCGGATCGCCAAAAGCGATGATTGCCGAGGATATGGCATTGCCTACCGGCGACCACGAAGCCCAATCCGGTTGCACAACGGCGATCCTCAGACCCTCAACCAAATACCCGGTGACAAGGACAAGGGCTATCATGATGAGGACATACGCATCATCGCGGCTGTAACCGCTCCCGGGAATGTCTTCCAGACGTGACGGCCGGACCCTATAACGTCGGTATACCGCCATGGCCAGGCCAACCATGAGAAACAGTCCCAGGATATCGAGGGTTATTTCATATGCCAGGTACCATCCATCGGTCAAGAACTGGATACCAAATATCAGATAAGTAATATCCCAGTCCACTGTGGCAATGATAGTACCCATAAGGAGCGCCACCGTCCCCCAGAATATCGTCAGGTGCATAATACCGGGATAAGGTTCTTCGGCCGTTCGTAATTGCCCCACCCCCTGGAGGATCACCGACCAAAGTCTTTTACCGATCTGGTCCGATCGGCGCTCAGGCTGCCCCATACGCCATCGCCGCACGTGGAGTAGGGAACCAGTGATAAACACTAATGCGGTTAGAGTTAGAAATATATACTGCAGGAACTCCGCCCAGTGGGGAATGTTCCAGAATGTATCTCGAA
>JAUVOB010000103.1 GCA_030599405.1 Chloroflexota bacterium
AGATGGCCTCGATCTGGCAATGACCCGTTTCAATGGGCCTCTCGGTTCAGACCAGTAACCAGAAAACTGCATACCGTTTTTTTTGGCCAATCCCTTTTTGAAGCAGAGATGAGACGTCCACCGGTAGAACGCCATGCAAATTGAGAAGTCGATCTGTACATGAATATTTCAGGCATCCTCGAGGCATTTGATCAGCTTCCTGCCTTCGAGAGCTTACTGTCTGAGGTTCGAGCTGGGTCAGTAGCCCAGCCCTTAGGCCTTCCGTCCAGTGCTCGACCGCCTACGTTGGCACACCTCTTCACGAGTGCCCGTCGAACGATGCTGCTGGTTAGTGGTAGGGTCGAATCAGTTCCTACCTGGATGCAAGCCCTTGAATCCTGGCTGCCCAACAGTCGAAATCTAGTTCGCTTCCCAGAACCCACCCCTCTCCCATATGAGCGAGGCCCTTGGAGCAATAAATCTAGAAACGGGCGGCTGTCCGTTCTCACCCAGCTGATGAAGGGCCAACATCCCATGCTCCCGCATCCGGAATCTCCGCTACTTGTGGTGACCTCCGCGCGGGCGCTGCTCCACCATACTCTTCCCAGGAGGAGGTTCGTCGCGGCCACCAGGTTGTTGCGACCTAATCAGATCGTGGATCTTGGAAAGTTGGAGCAGGCTTGGTTAAACGCCGGCTACGAACCGGTAAGCGTCGTGGAATCGGTCGGTCAATTTAGCCGGCGTGGAGGCATTATCGATATTTTCCCAATCGGCGCCGAGCGACCCGTCCGTCTCGAGTTATTCGGTGATGAGATTGAGACGATTCGAGAATTCGATCCATCTACGCAGCGCTCTCTGGTAATGGATGATAATGTTGATCTTAGCATCGTGGTCCCGCCTGCGCGCGAAGTGTTGCCTGCCGACGCCGTTTCTTTCGGAAGAAAGCATGAGAGGGATCTCGAGTTAAGCAACGAAAGCGAACTTCCTAGCTGGCGTGATGATATTCCAATGCTCGTTTCGGGAGTTCCATCGCCGCACTTGGAATTCTATCTACCCGTCATATACTCACAACCTTCATCCCTGCTTGACTATCTACCCGAAGGTGCGCCAATCGTAATTGATGATTGTGGTGAGCTTGAAGCTTCAGCCGCTGACGTGCACCAACATGCCAGGCAGATATCTCAGGAGCACCTTGATCTTCCGGTGGATTACCCCTGTCCGCTTATGGAATGGAAGGATCTAACGGGACTACTAGATAGTCGTACGGTGATCGAACTAGGCGAAGGTAGCGAAAAGGAGTGGCTGGTCGATGGCGCTCTGGCGAATTCCTTCAAGCCTGGTCCAAAACTCGGAGGGCAGGTTCGGCCGTTCCTCTTGGAGTTGCGAAAGGCGCAAGCCCAACGAGAGCGGACGGTGGTTGTGAGTCGCCAGGCTCACCGACTTGCCGAACTCTGGCGGAAGGATTCAGACGACGCTAGCGCTATTCAAACTAATAGACATACAACTCCAGTAGATTCGTTGCCGGAAATGCCACCCCAAGGGAGCACCACGTTTGTGCAAGGAAGTTTGGCAGGCGGATTTTCGCTTGAGAAGCTCGATAGCATTAATGCAGAATCTTCTGCTAACGGTTTCTTGCTGAACCTCTTGACTGATGCCGAAGTTTTCGGCTGGAGCCGCCCAATACCGCGTCGCAGAAGCCGACCGAGGAAGGTCGCTCCCGAAAACTATTTTTCAGACATTAATCCAGGCGACTTTGTAGTCCATATAGAGTTTGGGATTGGACGCTTCATTGGCCTGGTTATTCGCTCTATCGGTGGCATGCAGCGCGAATATCTCCAGGTCAATTATGCGAACAGCGACGTGCTTTATGTGCCTGTACACCATGCTGATCGTCTGAGCAAATGGATCGGCCCTGACGATAGGATTCCGGTCTTTCATCGTCTAGGTGAAAAGACCTGGAGACGCACAAAGGCCAAAGCTCAGAAAGCGGTTGATGAACTAGCCGAAGATTTGCTGGATCTCTATGCTGCACGAGAGACAATTCGCGGATATGGCTTTTCGCCTGACACACCATGGCAAGGCGAATTGGAGGCCAGCTTCCCGTATAGAGAGACTGAGGACCAGATGAGAGCCATCGCCGAAGTAAAGGCGGATATGGAGAGGCCATTCCCGATGGACCGACTGATATGTGGCGATGTCGGTTACGGGAAAACTGAAGTTGCTCTCAGGGCCGCGTTCAAAGTAGTCATGGATGGCAAACAAGTCGCAATACTTGTGCCGACAACCGTTCTTGCTCAGCAGCACTACAACACCTTCAAGGAACGTCTTAAAACCTTCCCAGTGAACGTCGAGATGTTATCGAGGTTCAGAACCCAGGCGCGACAGGAGAAAATCGTAAGAGAGCTTAGAGACGGGAAGGTCGACGTGGTCATAGGCACCCATAGGTTATTCTCAGCTGACGTGGCCTTTAACGATCTTGGATTGCTGATAATAGACGAGGAACAGCGATTTGGCGTGGCTCATAAGGAGAAGCTGAAACAACTGCGAACCGAGGTGGATGTACTCACGATGACCGCGACGCCCATACCGCGAACGCTCTATATGAGTCTGGCTGGTGTCCGAGATATCAGCCATATTGATACAGCTCCTGCGGACAGGTTACCGGTTCAAACATACGTAGGCGAGGCTGAAGACGCCCTGATGAGGCGAGCGATTCTTCGCGAAATTGACCGGAACGGACAGGTATTTTTCGTGCACAATCGTGTTCAGACCATTAAACACATGGTACTTAAACTTTCTAGCCTTGTTCCCGAGGCTGTGATAGCTATAGGTCACGGTCAGATGAGTGAGCGAGAGCTCGAAGACGTGATGCTCCGCTTCGTCGAAGGTGAAATCGATGTGCTGGTGAGCACGTCAATTATTGAGAGTGGTCTCGATATTCCCAATGCCAATACGTTGATTGTCGACCAGGCTGACCAATTCGGCCTCGCCCAACTTTACCAACTTCGTGGACGAGTTGGGAGGGGCGTTCGCAGAGCATACGCCTATTTCTTTCACCGACCTTGGCACCGGTTATCGGCCGATGCTCGCACCCGGCTAGAGGTTATTTCATCTCAGACGGATCTTGGCGCTGGTTACAGCATTTCAATGCGAGATCTTGAGATTAGAGGGGCAGGCGATCTGCTGGGCGCCAAGCAAAGCGGTCATATCGCCGCTGTTGGCTTTGACCTCTATACCCGGCTGCTGACTCAGGCGGTCAAGCGGCGAAGAGCAGAAGCCGATGGTAAGAAAATGCCTGTTGAGCTCCCAGAAGCGGTTCTCATCGATCTGCCTATTGCTGCCTATATTCCAACCAATTATGTTCTAGATACTTCGCTCCGCCTTCGACTCTATCGGCGAATGGCAGTTCTCGAATCCCTTGAGGACATTGACAATATCGCCGAAGAACTAGCCGACAGATTCGGCACGATACCAGATCCGGTCGACAATCTACTTTTCCAGCTTCGTATTAAGACTCTAGCAACCGTTGCGGGTGTATCCGCTGTTGCAACCGAGGTAGGACAATTGCAGATTCGGCTGCCCGAGCAAAATGGATCGAATCGCATTCGTCTTCAAGGCTCTTTGGGAGATAAGGTTCGGGTTAGTCGGAAAGCGATCTGGCTAGGACGCGATTTGGAAGAGAGCGAGTGGCGGGCGCTCCTGGTGCAAGTACTGGAGAAATTGGGTTCTATCGAGCTGGTGTCGGTGGTTTGAACGTTTTGGTGCATCGTGCTAGATAGTTAGCTATCGCGTCGATATAGTCCTCTGGGACTTTACTGACTAGTACATCTGGATTGATTGCTTGATCCGGAGGTGGCAGGATATAATCTTTTTATGAAGGTCCAGTTCTTCGACGATCCAACGCGGGGGCCAGTGCCAAGAGAAGATGTGCGGTTTAATAGTTTGGGCCTCTATATGTATGATGACGGTCAGAGGGTTGCTGTTGGCTTTGACGTTACTCCTTTCCGTGAGCGACCTAACATCGAAGTAACGTTAAGAAACGAAGAAGGAAAAGAAGCTGCCTCGCTTAATGTCTTAGAGGCGATTCAACCGAATTTCAATCTAACGATGCATATTAGAGATAATTCGGAATCAAGTCGGTATGAAGTCGAAGCCATCCTGTATTATACTTCCCAAGATAACGGAGAACGGATGGTCGTCGATAGTGTGATAAGAACACTGGACGCCAGTCATGTTGGCGAACAATGAACGAACCAGATTTCACTCGATTCGTAAACGTGGCGCTGATTTATACGTATTCGTTGGCCCAAATGTCATCATCAATCCTATTTAGTCGATCAGCGAAAGAGCAATGGTAAAAGAAACAAACGTCGGCAAGACCATTGGGAAATATGTTATCGTCGAAGGCCTCGGACGCGGCGGAATGGCCGAGGTCTATCTCGGCTATCAAGAGTCTCTGGACCGCTATGTGGCTATCAAATTGATGCACACATTCCTGGCGGATGAGCAAGATTTCTTGACCCGGTTTCAGAGAGAAGCACGGTCGATGGCTTCGCTCAATCACAACAACATCGTTGGTGTATATGACTTCGATGTCCAGGATGGTGTTTACTATATCGTCATGGAATATGTGCCGGGTGGCACGTTAAAGCAGCGACTGGAATCCCTGGACAAAAAAGGGGAAAAACTACCGTTATCGGAGTCGACCAGGGTAGCTCTTGAAATCGCAGATGCCTTGTCCTATGCCCATGGACGCGGGATGGTTCACCGCGATATCAAACCGGCGAATATAATGATTAATAAGGAAGGGCATGTCGTCTTGACTGATTTCGGCATCGCAAAGATTCTCAGCGGCCCTTCGTTTACTGCCACTGGAGCCATGATTGGTACCCCCGCCTACATGTCTCCTGAGCAAGGCCTAGGGCAGCCAGGAGATGAGAGAAGCGATCTTTATGCCCTGGGCGTACTGTATTATCAGATGGCAACTGGTCGTCTTCCATATGACGCCGATACGCCATTAGCGGTAATCATGAAGCATGTAAATGAACCGATACCGCTGCCAAGCGCGGTGGTCGATAGTCTACCGAAGGAACTTCAGGCTGTAATAATGAAGTCCCTGGCAAAAGATCCAGACGAACGCTATCAAACTGCCGACGACTTCGCCAACGATCTAACAGCGGCTGCCTCCACCAGTAACCTGGCAGTAGCTGCAAGCCTATCGATGGCCTTTCTCAAAGATAAGCCTACACCACCTCCACCGCCTCCTTCCGCCAAGGTTGATACCGGCGCCCCGGTTGCAGCCACGGTCCTTGCGCCACAAGCTACGGTGATGGGCGGTGCGGCAGAGACTAGACTTGCCACACCCGATATCATTGACGAGACCGAGATTGCCTCGCCGGTAGCTCCGACCCCACCCAAGGAACGGAGTCGATGGTGGATATTCCTGCTGCTCATTGTTGTGCTAATTACCATCGGTGGTATCGCAGGCGGCATATTTGCATTTGGATCTATTGGTGATGAAGAGGCAACATCAGTGCCGACAGCTACACTAGCTGTGGTGGCTGTTGCGCCATCGGCAACCAGCACGGTTGAACCAACCGCAACAGAGGAGATTCCTACTATTGATATTGTCGGAATGGCCGTAGATAGCCTGGCCGCGACATTAACGGCCCAACCAACATTAACATCGTTGCCAACGGATACGCCGGCGCCAACCTCCACGCCAACACCTGACGCAACTGGGACATTTATAGCCTCCTGCGAGGAAGGGGTAGAGCTTGTTGAGAGCTTTACCTATAACGGTCCAAGTTCAAGTGCTCCAACGGGATCAAACTTTCCAATTACGTGGGTTCTGGAAAACAGCGGGACGTGCTTACTCGAGGCGGGCCTCGAGTGGAAATACCTTGGAGGTGAGTCGTTTGGTGATCCGGACTCCGTGGTTCTTGAAAGCGATCTGGCGAGTGGCGAACAGGCATCGTTAACCACAAGATTAGACGCGCCAGCTCGAGCTGGTACATACGCGAGTACCTGGCAACTTACTGACGAAGAAGGGAATCAGGTCGGCAACGGACAGACTTTTGATGTACGCGTATATGCACCGGTCACGCCAACACCACGTCCAACAAATACGCCAG
>JAUVOB010000353.1 GCA_030599405.1 Chloroflexota bacterium
ACGCACCTTACAGGCACTGATCGACTGGAGTTATGACCTACTTACAGCGCGCGAGCGGATTCTGTTCCAACGTCTCTCGGTGTTCTCAAGCGGTTGGACTCTGGAGGCGGCCGAGTTCGTCACAGGCGTCGAGCCCATTGAATCCTATGAAGTACTGGATCTACTCGAAGAGTTGGTGAACAAATCCCTTGTCGTTACAGTCGATAGGGACTTGAGTATGCGTTACCAGTTTTTAGAAACCATTCGCCAGTATGCCCGGGTAAAGCTTGAAGAGAGCGACGAGGCAGAGAACATCCGTGATCGTCATCTTCACTATTTTGTGGAGCAGAATGTGGAAGGTATGCGAGCCCTGGGCGCGTTAACAGGCATGGGTTGGCTAGATAGGCTTGCTCCTGAGAGCGATAACTTTCGGGCGGCAAGGGCCAGAGCATTGGATCGCGATTTGCCGGCCGCATTTCGCCTGGTAGCAGGGGTCACGACGCGTTGGAGCCAGATTATGCCGGCGGCCGAGATTCTGCGATTTATCTATAGCGTACTTGCCAAAGCCGAATCCGACCCTGAGTTTTCAGGAACGGGTAGCCTCCCACAGAATCGACGCCTGGTTGCCGGCGCCCTGGCTACCGGCGGTACAGCCTCACTTGGTCTGGGTATCGCCGAGCAGTCCTTGGAATACGCTCTTCGCAGCGCCGCGATCGCCCGAGAAGAAGGCGACTTGGAGACCCTGGTCTGGGCTGGTAGCATAGCGGCGCTTGCCAACGCACAACTGGGAAACCTGGAATCCGCACAGGTCTGGGCGGAAGAAAGCAAGTCCCTGGCTGGGCAGATCGATAACCGGTGGGTCGCGGCGATGACTCTCGTCTCATGGGGAGGAGTTCTGACAGCGCCGATGTCATCTGATAGAGAGAAGGCTTGGTCCCGCTGGGAAGAGGGAATGTCGATGTTTAGGCAAGGCAATGAACTCTGGGGATTGGGGATGGGAAACCAGGTGGCGGCTTTTAGCCTTATGATAGAAGGAAGACCTGGGGAGGCCAAAGTCTTCGCCGAGCAGTCATTGGCATACTATACCGAAGATAGGCGATCGGCATTTCGCCAATATACCCCAAAGCATCCTGGCAGAAATAGCCCGCCAGCGGGGCGATCTTGAGCGTGCTTCATCTATGTATCGCCAGGTACTGCGAGTCTGGCGTGACGTAGGCAATTACGGCGCGATCGCTCGCTGCATGGAGTGCCTGGGCTTCATCGCCCGAGCGAGAGCCGAGAAAGCCGAGAACCATGAGAAGATCGCCGATCTTGAGCGTGCTGCCCAGTTACTAGGTGCGGCCGAGTCTATACGAACGAGCTATCTCTCCCCAATGACGGCCGAGGAGCGACCGGAATATGATGCCGAAGTGGTCGCTGCCCAAGCAATATTGAGTAATGAAGCGTTTCGGGCCGCATGGCAACGGGGTCATCGATTAGATCTGGACCAGGCGATCACCTTCGCCTTGGACGAAACCTAGATTCTTAATTTGTGATGATCGATTACCGCCAATTGAGTTTAGAGGAACCCTTCTCCTGGAATGAACGATTCCTCTGTACTGCTCAATGTGCGACGTCGATTCGTGACAATCACAATTCGGAGCGATGCCAATCATTGTGTTTGACACTAATAGTGTTTGACACTAATAGTGAAACGCGCTATTATCATGCTAAATGATCAAGTCCATTATCGACCGTGATACTGAGCGCCTATTCTATGGTCAGCGACCTAGAAGACTGCCTAATCAAATATGGCATTCAGCGACTCGCAAACTTCTCATCCTGGATGGCGCTGAGACACTCCGTGACCTAAGAATCCCACCCGGTAATCGACTAAAGAAGTTGAAAGGAGATCGAGTAGGTCAGTACAGCATTCGGATAAACGATAAATGGAGAATCTGTTTTGAGTGGCGAGAGGCAAACGCATTCAGAGTAGAGATTACAGATTATCATAGTTGAGGTATATCCATATGAAGAGTAGAGAAATCCCCCCAATTCATCCAGGCGAAATTCTTCTTGAGGAATTCCTGAAGCCGATGGAGATCACACAGTATCGACTTGCGAAGGATATTAATGTCGATCCACGGCGGATTAACGAGATCGTTCATGGCCAGCGAGGTATATCTGCTGACACTGCACTCCGCCTTTCTCGTTATTTTGGCACATCTGAGCGCTTCTGGCTGAACCTTCAAGCTCGCCACGATCTTGAATTGAAAAAGATGGAGCTTGGAGATCGACTGGACGAAGAAGTAAGGATAATTAGTTGAGATAAGGTATAACTTTGCCAAACCACATGTAAGAGACGGGAGGGGAGAGGTTGGGAATTCAACAAAGAGTATATCGCATCATCTATTCAATTCAAGACGATGTGCTTGTGGTGTATGTCGTAAAAGTTGGGCATCGTAAAGACATGTATCAGGGGGACTTCTGAGATCCATCTGCCGGTAGATCTCCAGCCCTTTCTTTGCGGCTTTTATCGCCTTCTGTCGATCACCTCGCCGCCCTCGTAGATGGCTGGCCAGGGTTAGGTAAGCGCCGGCCAGCACGGCCGGTGAAAGGCTATCCTCATCAGATGGGAACGACTGTTTAAGCCAACTCGTAGCCTCCATCACAAGTCCATGTTCAATCAGGAAATCGGAAAGGCTAGAACTTAATTGCAACGCAGTCTCTGTGTTTCCTATTGAAATTGAGTGCTTGATGGCGGCCCGGAAATTGTCCAGTTCGGGTCCGATCCGTCTGAAGTAAGCGTCCCAATCCCCGTCTCTGCTTGCCTGGTCCATTGCATCCTTGGCGAAGGTCAGATAATGGACGGCGTGGCTGTCGTATGCGGCCCCATCCTGGTTATTCTCCACCAACAGCTCCTCG
>JAUVOB010000275.1 GCA_030599405.1 Chloroflexota bacterium
GGGAAATACTCCCACTGATCAGTCCAGCTTGCGAACCAGATATTCTCCGGTTCGCGAGTAACTGTCGCAGTAAAACTATCGACAGGTTCACCGGGAACTGAAACCACCTCATCGATGTAAGAAGGTGTTCCTCCGGCCCAGAGCCAGAATACGTTGCTAGTAACGAACTGTTTCTCTAACCTTGACCCCTTAAACTCCCATCCATAGAAACAAAGGTACTCGCCTGGCTGAAAGGTCGCGTCATCATTACCTGCAAATCGATAAGAGACCGATTGTCCTCTGTAAAGCATTTCGAAGGAGTTAGGGTCGATGTTATCGACATCCATTCCCGCAGCTTGCAGTTCAGAATAACCTATCTTGAATATCGCATCCGAATCGACCTCAATTCTGTAGACATCGACGCCTATTGGCAGCTGAGTGGATAACGCCTGATCCGATTTCGGCAGGCCTCGCCAAGCCTCTGCCTGATCCCAATTCAACACCTGCCCGGATAGGGCGGTGCCGTGCGTATCTTCATAGCTAGGCGCCACTTTCGAGACAGATGGATCACTGTCAGTAAAGGCGATATCAATATGTACGCTATCTGCTCTGACGAGAAGCTTCTGAATGGGGTTGTAACGGATTGGATAGATGGAGAGTTTCACAAGGCGGATATCGCGTACGTACATCGGATCGGAGTACTCGATTAGATCATGAGGATAAAGGGCATCATGCTCGTACGCTGAAGGTTCTCGGCCGTCTACTAGTGCACTCTCAGAAACGGCCGGCGCCTCGAGATGTCCTGGAATCGCCGACCCAGAAAATTCATCTCGCACAACCGGCGTAATTTCGGAGATCTCCGAGGATAACCAATTGGGTTGGTTTACGGTTATTTCGATGCCGGCTCCAGGGGGGAGTATAATCCACGTTGAATAGAAAGGAAGAGAAGGCGCGCCAGGTTCCTGCGTGCGCCCATCCAGGCCGGGAGCGATCAGCTGATTCTCATGATCTAAGCCGATCTCACTGCCAATTAAATTGAAACTCATTCCATGCTCTGAAAGAATCAGATCGTCAACCTCGAATTCTCCTGTGGGATAGGAATCGCCCTCTATGGAACGGGCAGAGAGCGATTGGTCACTCTTCAGCGGAAGCAGCAAGTATACCAATGCTGAGATCGATACTAACAGAACGCAGAGTATTTTTCGTGCCATCGAGTAAGTTAAATCAGGCTTGCAGGCGCAGAGAATCGCTGAGTATAACAGAAATCGAGATCATAAGGCTTCATATTTTCCTATAATTAGGCATCGAATGCGGATCATATTATGTCCAATCGCTAAGGACAACGAGAATGAATCCATTCTGACCATCTCCTAATCACTAATAACAGATGACTCAGAGCATGAATAAATACGGTAAAGGCGCCTTATATTCAGGCGACTTTTATTTAGTACCGCTGGGTTTGCTCCGAATAGCGTGAATGAGGATGGAAATGCTAATCAACAAGCATATCCCGATCAGAAGAATGGCCCAATTTTCAACATAGTCCGCACGCCCGGAAATGATCTCGTGAAGCGTGGTGGAATTGTCGTATTCAACATCCTCGAGTCGATAGTAGTAAGTTGTTCCTCTCATGACATCATGATCGACGAAGATATATTCCGCTCCCAGCGCTATGTCGGCCGCGGCATGGATCAGATCGTCGTTGATGCGCAGAAACCCTTGGTCCCGCTGTTCACTCCGGTAAATATTGAATCCGGCCGTGTTGAATTCGCTTGCAGTTTTCCAGGTAATCTCAATCGTCGGCCCGTTTGTCAGTTGGCTGATGGCAATACCGACAGCCAGTATGAGCCAGATAAAGCCCAAGATGAATGATCGGGACCTTGCTGATATGGAAGGGCGATTTATTTCTTCAATCACTAGCCCATTCTAGCAGAAAGGCATTTCAATGTGCTACAGTTACCTACGCGACTAATCTGGCGATGTTGGTTGAGTAGATCGATTTGTAACTATCTGGCTTTTCCAGAATCGTTGATTTTATCTCAAAAGCAACGATTATAAGGAATTAAACTTTGATAGCTCTTCAGAAAGCTGAGAGGTAGAAATGCCAAAGACACACACCCAGTTCGTTTGCCAGCAATGTGGACGAATAACCGCCGCCTACGTCGGAAAATGTCCGAAATGTGGTGAATTCGGAACTATGGTCGAGCAAGTGATGCAGCCATCATCAGGAAGGAGAGGGGAAGCGCAAGCGACCAGGGGAGCTTATAGTAGCACCCCGGTCCGGCTCAGAGATGTTGAACCGGATGGTTTAATCAGAATGCCTCTACCCATGGAAGAATTCTCACGTGTGCTTGGAGGAGGCATCGTACCAGGTTCCCTTGTTCTGATAGGCGGGGATCCCGGGATCGGCAAATCGACCGTTTTATTGCAGGTTTCCGTTCTACTGGCAAACACACAAGGCTCAGTTTTGTATATTTCCGGTGAGGAAAGCACGCAGCAACTGAAGATGAGGGCTGACCGTCTAAAACTATCTGCGGATGATCTACTATTATTGACAGAAACTAACCTCGAGGCGATGATAGCTCATATAGAGACAGTCAAACCCGATATGGTGATTGTCGATAGCATTCAGACTACCCATAGTAGCGATCTGAGTTCAGCGGCCGGTAGTGTTGGCCAGATTCGAGCCGGAGCCAGTCGATTTCAGGAGTTGGCCAAGAACACCGGCATCAGTATTTTCCTCGTCGGGCATGTTACCAAGGAAGGCACCATAGCCGGCCCCCGGGTCTTGGAACACATTGTGGACACCGTACTCTACCTCGAAGGTGACCTTTACCATCGTTATAGGCTGCTGAGGAGCGTAAAGAATCGATTTGGTGCGACGAACGAGGTAGGTGTATTCGAGATGACGGAGAGGGGAATGGTGGAGGTATCGAATCCATCAGAGGTTTTCCTGGCTGAGCGCCAGGCTGGCTCTTCAGGGTCGAGTATCGCTGTGACCATCGAGGGCACTCGCCCAATACTCGTCGAAATTCAAGCCCTGGTTAGTTTGACTGCATTCTCAAATCCAAGGCGTACCGCCAATGGGATAGATTACAACCGGCTTCTATTGCTGGCGGCCGTCCTGAACCGAAGGATTGGTCTAAGGCTATTCGACAAGGACATATACTGCAACGTCATTGGCGGTTTGCAGGTGGATGAGCCGGCGGCTGATCTGGCGGTGGCGGTCGCAATCGCCAGCTCCACGAAAGACCAGCCAGTTCGGGCAGATTTTTGCTTTATCGGCGAGATTGGATTAAGCGGCGAGCTCAGGGCCGTAAGCCAGATGGATACGCGTATGAAGGAAGCAGAGAAGCTCGGATTTAAGCGCTGTGTTGTTCCAAAATCGGGAAGAAGGGAGAAGTCCTTCGAAATCGGCGACATAGAGCTGGTCAAGTGCAGGACGCTGAGAGATGCGCTGGAAGTAGCCCTCCTACCTGTCTGATTTAACCGAATAATCGCCA
>JAUVOB010000359.1 GCA_030599405.1 Chloroflexota bacterium
GCATAGCAACCGCATGATCTGCTGTCTCGTATCGTCGGCGATGGCCTTAGCAAAAATGACCGAATCCATTCATAAACCTATCACTATATATCGATACTCATCAATGTGAATGATGTTATACTACTGACCTCTGTCTGTCAAGCACCTGCCATCCAGAAATTCTAGCGCCATCGGTCCCACCTCTGACGATCATACGGCTACGCAAGCGGCAGGTCCAAAAGAGGCACTAAGAATTCCCCAAATAATCGTCCTGTCAGCACGAAGAAATGCTTCGAGATCTTCGTTTGACTACACCTACACCCAACTGTAGAATCATCGAGCTTGACTCGTGTGAAGACAACTAGGTTGGGTAATGATTGCCCTAATTGGCCCTAGACACTAATGAAAGGCGTAAGCGAATGAGGATTGTTGTTGACGCCATGGGTAGTGATACCCACCCGGAGCCTGATGTCGCTGGAGCCATACTGGCTGCTCGCGAATTCGGGGACGAGATCTTCCTCGTTGGCGATGAGAAACAGATTAATGCAGAACTTGGCAAGACAGCCATCGGCGATTTGCCTATTCGGGTGATTCATGCCAGCCAGGTAATCAAAATGACCGATAAGCCGAGTGAAGCTTCTCGGGTGAAGAAGGATTCATCCATGCACGTTGGGTTGAATCTGGTTAAAACTGGGGAAGCGGATGCTTTCGTATCGATGGGAAATACAGGTGGAATCCTGGCCGTAGCAATGCTCCATACGCTCCGACGCATTCCTGGTGTCAAGAGACCGGCTCTTGGGGTTATATTTCCGCTATCGAATAATCCGCTGCTTATTGATAATGGCGCTAACACCGACGCTAAGCCCGATTTTCTGCTCCAGTTTGCCCTGATGGGCAGTCTGTACGTCGAGCACGTTCGCGGTTTGACAAAGCCCCGTGTCGGGTTGATCTCGAATGGCGAAGAAGAGGGAAAAGGCAACCAGCTAATAAAAGAGACGATGCCATTACTTGCAGAGAGTGGACTCAACTTCATTGGAAACATCGAGCCGAAGGAGTTCATTCAGGGAAAGGCTGATGTTGGCGTCACCGATGGTTTTATCGGAAACATTATTCTGAAAACGGCCGAAGCTGTAGCCAGCTATATGAAGGACATTATCAGAGAAGAAATTCGGGCCAATCTACTAACGATGGCAGGGGGATTATTGGCTAGACCGGCATTTAAACGTGTTGGGCAGAGGCTTGATCCTGCCGAAGTAGGTGGAGCGCCACTATTAGGTGTTGATGGAGTGGTAATCGTCGGCCATGGACGGTCGAGCGCCTACGCCGTGAAGCAGGCCATCGGCCAGGCGCGTCTAGCCGTCCAGCGGGACATCGTCGAGGCCATTCGAGACGGCCTGGGATCGTGATAGAAATAGACAGTGCGCAGGATCTCAGAGTGACCAGATCGACAAACACGCTCTGTCATTGGAGTAACTGATGAATAGACTATTAGACGGCCGGGGACGCCCTCGCATAGCAATTACCGGTATGGGAGCGATAACTCCGGTTGGACATAGCGTAAATGAAAGCTGGGAAAATGCGCTGGCCGGTCACTCCGGAATTGATGTAATAACTCAATTTGACGCGAGCGATATGCCATGTCGAATCGCGGGGGAAGTAAAAGACTTCAATCCCAGAGATTACATAGAATTCAAAGAAGCACGTCGCATGTCCCGCGCGTCGCAGTTAGCCGTTGCCGCAGCCAGAATGGCTTTATCGGATGCGAACCTTCCCGAAGAACTGCCTGATAGAGATCGAGCAGGCGTTGTTGTCGGAACAGGAGTTGGCGGTTTTGAGAAGGCCGATGAGAACATGCTGAAATACCGGTCCCAGGGCCTGTCGCGCGTGAACCCTTTTGCTCTCACCAGTTCACTATTGAACATGCCATCCCATCATGTTAGCTTGATTTCTAAGGCTCAAGGACCCATCAGCACAGTTGTGGCCGCTTGTGCCACGGGCACCCAGGCGATAGGAGAAGCAGCGGAATTGATTCGCCGAGGTTCAGCTGACTTGGTGATAGCTGGCGGGGTAGAAGGATTGATCCACGTGGCCGCAATCGCTGGCTTCTCTGCGATGCGTGCCCTTTCGACGGGATTTAACGATGCGCCAGAGAAAGCTTGCCGTCCCTTCGACAAGGACCGCGATGGTTTCATTTTGAGCGAGGGAGCTGGCATAGTCATTCTTGAAAGCCTAGAACACGCTCTGAGAAGGGGAGCACGAGTTATCGCCGAGTTCTTGGGCCACGCTTCCTCATCTGATGCCTTCCATGTGGCGGCGCCTGATCCCGAAGGAGCTGGCGCGATGAGAGCCATGAGATGGTCACTCGAAGATGCCGATACCGCCTTGGATAAAGTTGATTATATCAACGCACACGGCACATCAACGCTTATGAACGACGCCGTGGAAACCTATGCCATCAAGAAATTATTTGGGGAAGAGGCGTACAATATCGCCATCAGCAGCACCAAGTCGGTGATGGGCCATGCGATGGGCGGAGCCGGGGCTATAGAGGCAATCTTCTGTGCGCGCGCTCTCGAGGAAGGGATCATCCCACCGACATGGAATTACGATACGCCGGATCCGGATTGTGATCTTGATTATGTGCCAAACGCGCCCCGTCCAGCGAGCTTGAAAATCACGATGTCGAATTCCTTTGGACTTGGTGGTCAAAACGCTTGCCTCGTGTTAGGCAAGTATGTAGACTCGGATGGTAACTAGTCCAGGTTAGGCAGGCGAGAGCTTTATTGAACTACGAGCCGTCATTTACCTTCTCTATTACATTAGCTTCACTATCCTGTCCCTTGAAGGTTGCGCTAACTAACTAACCCGC
>JAUVOB010000307.1 GCA_030599405.1 Chloroflexota bacterium
TATCGTTTCCGTGACTCCTTGACCCAATTCCCACCCATATACATTTGCCGTGTCGAAGAAATTGATGCCTATCTCTAGCGCCTTATCCATGATTGCGAAGCTATCTTCGCGCTCGGTAAAGGGTCCAAAATTCATCGTCCCTAAACACAGACGGCTTACTTTTAATCCGGTTCGACCGAGATTCGTGTATTCCATTTCATTTCCTTTTATTACCGACGGATTGTGCGTTGCAAATATCCTTATTTCGAATTCAAACTTATCCCAGGCGATCTCTATTTAATGATGGTGTGGCTTGTTCGGAGATCATATTAACAGGAAATTTACACCTGCATCATTGGAATCTTTGCTAATCCCTATTGCCCATCGCAACGCGTGTATGTTCTATCAAACGGGTAAGGGCATTTTCCTTACATATCAACTACCAGTGTAGTAAGCGTGCGCTGGCAGAATCCAATAGAAGCCACGTGAGCGACAGTTACAACATTCACTATATAGGGCCGCTATCCCCGGAGAAGTGACTTAAGTCACGTCCGCCAGGTGACATTCCTCCACCGATTTTTCCAGTAAAGTTGACGTCTATCTCAGCACCGATTCCATTTCATTAAGCTCGGAGCATCCGCATTCCATTGCTAATAACAAAGATCTCGCTGAGTTCGTGCCCAATGACGGCCATCGGCAAGGTTAGCATGCCCAGCACGGCGCCCAAAGATAACGTGGATATGATGAGGATTGATAAGACCAAGTTCTGCCGCACGATGGACTGGCTGCGTCGCGAAAGATCCAGTCCGTAAACAAGTTTTTCGAGATCGTCCCCCATCAGGGCTACATCGGCCGTTTCCAGGGCTACATCCGTACCCGCCGCTCCCATCGCAACCCCCACCGTTGCCTCCGCGAGAGCCGGTGCGTCATTGACACCATCTCCGACCATGGCGACATGCTCGTACTTCTCGGCCAATTTGCGAACCTCGACGACCTTATCCTCCGGTTTGAGCCTGGCGTAGAATGCATCAACTTTAGACTCACGGGCGATAGCATTGGCTGTTTGCTCGTTATCGCCTGTTAGCATGATGATATGGGAAATACCTCGTTTATGAAGTTCTTCCACGGCGCGGACAGAGGTAGGACGAATCTGGTCGCGAAGAGCTATCAAGCCCCAGATTGACTGACCATCACCGAGGGCAACCACGGTCTGACCCCCGTCTTCTAATCGCTTTACCTCTTCGCTATAGCCCCTCAGGTTCACTCCCAGCTTGTCAATAAACAGGAACAGGTTTCCAATGTAAACGTTGTTTCCATGCCAGTTACCTTGAGCGCCAACGCCTGTAAGAGCCCGAAAGTCACTGATATCAGCAAGTTCAATACGCTCGTCTTGAGCGTATTGAACAATTGCCTGAGCGAGAGGATGTTCGCTTCGCCTCTCGATTCCCGCGGCCAAGGATACGAGCTTATCCTTATTTGTCTTGTCGCGGTCAAGTACGATTACCTCAGTTACTTCCGCTTCTCCCAAGGTGATCGTGCCGGTTTTGTCCAAGGCTATTGCCCGAATCCGGGCCAGTTCCTCGACATACTTGCCGCCCTTAATCAACACTCCTTGGCGAGCGCCGGTTCCTAACGTCGCCACCATAGTAACCGGGATTGAAATAACTAATGCACAAGGCGCCGCGGCCACGATGAATACGGTGGCCCGAGTTACCCATTCCGTCCAATCACCCCCAAATATCAGCGGAGGTATCAGCGCGATTAGGATGCCCATGACTAGCACAACCGGGCTGTACCGGTTGCCGAATCGCTCGATCAATCGCTGGCTCTTGCCCTTTCTCTCCTGCGCATCTTCGACCATTTTTATGATGCGCGAGAGAGAATTGTCTGCAAACGCCTTGGTCGCTTTGACTTCGATCGCGCCTTCGCCATTCAACGATCCGGCTAGCAAAATATCGCCGGATTTCATCTCGACCGGTAGGCTTTCCCCTGTTATTGGCGCCTGGTTGACCGATGTACGGCCTGAGATTATCACGCCGTCAGTGGGGATAGATTGCCCGGGGAAGACGATGAAAAGATCGCCAACAACCAATTCATCGGCTGGAATCTCGAACTCAACCCCCTCTCGGACGATGATAGCCGTCTTGGGCGCCAGATCCATCAGAGCTCTGACAGATGCTCGCGTCTTCTCCTCGGTATAGCCTTCAGCCGCTTCACTTATGGAGTAAAGAAAGACCAGCATGGCGGCTTCCGCAGGTTGTCCCATCAGGGCGGCCGTGATGGCGGCCACACTCATCAAGAGTTCGACGCCAATCCTGCGCTCGAAGATTAATCCTTCAACCGCCTCCCGCCCAAAATAGTACCCCCCGATGGCGATTGCTAGCGCATACGACACGGGTGAGATATCAGTCGGTATGGCTGTCAGGCTCAGGATCCAACCGGACAAAAGCAGGATTCCCGAGATGACAGACGTGATAACCTTGGGGTTGCGCCACGGCTTTGGCTGCTCGGGCATCACCATCCCTTCTTGGGGAGGGAAACCTAGTTCATCCAGCCTTGCCCTTAACTGCTCCGGATCGATTAGCGCCGGATCAAAGCTCAGGGACACCTTGGCCGATTTGGGGTAGATCTTCACCCGGTCCAGCCCGGGAGTGCCATCCATACCCCGATCTATCGCGGCCGCATCATGATCACAATCTAGGTTACCTACGTATAGTTCTAGTTCTTGCATAGTTGTCATCGGTCTTCGGCGTACGACAAACTGTGCAAGAAAACGAGGAAGGTATGCCAACTCGGCCGGATTATGCCAGCCGTTACGATCTGGATATGCGTAGTTATGGTCATATGGAATGAACTTCTCGTCCCACCGGACACTTATATCTCTTCCTTGAGTCTCTCCGCCAGATCTACGAAATACTGGATGGACTCCGGATTGCGCATGGCGCCTGGATTGACGGCCGTCTCAATTGGTTGGCCAAGCAATATCCGGCGAATAGGTACCTCCATTTTCTTGCCGCTCAAGGTATAGGGAACCTCTCGGATTTCAAACAGTTCGTTCGGTACATGCCTGGGCGATACGTCTTGCCGAATCCTTGTCAGAACTCTGGATCGAAGATCGTCATCTAGTGTGACGCCCTCACCTAGAACGAGGAAAAGGGGCAAGTACGACTGGCGACCCAGTAACTCCAGGTCAATAACCAGGCTGTCTACAATCTCCGGGAGCGACTCCACCGCCCGGTAAATTTCGCTGGTGCCCATACGGATGCCCTGGCGGTTGATTGTTGAATCAGA
>JAUVOB010000049.1 GCA_030599405.1 Chloroflexota bacterium
CAGCACAGAGTCGCCAACGCCGACGAGCCAGCCAATTACCAGCACGCCAACAGAAGCACCGGTGGAAACGGGATTGGTCCCTTGTGGCATCCTGTTACCTATCCTGAGCGAGAACGAAGATCGGCCTACTTCGGCTTTAGTAGCCACGGATGTTGATCTTGATAGTGTGCCCTCGGCCGCTCGACAAGCATTGCAGCGTATTCTCGCAGCTCCGGAATCGGTTGGCGTAGTGGCCTTTGAGATCGGAAGTGAGGGCGAGGGCATCTATTTTAACGCCGACACACCAATGCCCCTCGCCTCGTTGGTGAAGATCGTTAACCTTGTCGCCTACGCCGAAGCCGTCGAGAAGGGGGCATTGGATCCATCGGCATGGATCCCGGTCTCAGAGATTGAACAAGCCTACCTCCCTGGCTCCGATCTTGGGGCTCACCGGGCTGCAATTGCCGAATTAGAGGGAAAAGGCCTGATTTCAACAGACGAGCAAACCATACCAATGGAACAGGTGCCTTGGATGATGATGCGTCACAGCTCGAACGCAGCCAGTGATTATCTCCAGATGTCGATTGGCCAGGAGATTATCGAGAACACCGTGCTCACATTGGACCTTCCGACCCATACCGCACTTTGCCCTTTTATCGGTCAGTTCCTGGCGATCTCCAACCATACTCGTTCTGGGAGTGATCGCGAGGCCGTGGAAGGGTTTATCGACGATCCGGAGTTATACGGTCAGGAAGTTATGCGGCTGACCGAAAACTTCATGAATGATCCTGAGTTTCGTGAAGCTGAAGGATATTGGAGAACACCCGCGTCAGTGCAGCGCTACTTCTCAGATAATTTGAACCCACAGGCGAGTGCGCGAGATTACGCACGACTCATGTCCAAAATCATTCAGAACAACGTCGGAAGTGATTTTGTAAACATTCTCGTGCGTAGAGCCATTGAATGGCCGATGATATACGCGGCAAATCAGCAGTTGTTTTCAACGGTTGGCTATAAGAACGGGTCTCTTCCAGGTGTTCTGACAATCGCCTACTATGGACAGAGGCTGGAGGATGGTGCCCAGACCGTCGTGGTTCTACTATTTCGAAATTTACCGATGCAGATGTATAGACGGTGGAGACAGAGCCTTACTCACGATGAACTAGCCCGCTGGCTTCTAGCCGATCCAGATGCTATTCGCACATTTAGAGCATGGGTAGAGAACGCCTCATAGGATGACATCTACGTCGCGATTGAACGTTCTGTAGGGAGCTTGATTTTGCCCGATTTGAGGCAACGTATTGTCTGGTGTTGCCGTAACAAGTAAAATCTATCGAATCAGGAAACTGAAATCTGCATATCATTATGGGAATGAACTACTCCATCGAGGCCGTTGCCGGAACCCATCCAGGGATGTTACGAACGATTAATCAGGACAGTGTCCTGGCTCTTGTTCGGCCTAATGACATGGGAGACGCTTTTGGGCTCCTGATTGTCGCGGACGGTATGGGTGGACACCAGGCCGGAGATGTAGCCAGCCAGCTTGCCGTTGAGACGATTCGCGAGAACCTGGCTTGGTTGCTGGATGATGGTAATGAAGGAGCTACGATAATTGCCCCGTCGGTGCCGGCTCCGGATAAGGGAGAGCGGGAGATATCCCAGCTAGAGGCACGGCTGAAATTGGCAATTGAAGCAGCCAACAACGCCATCTACAAATATGCAGAGAGCAATCCGACCGAAGCTGGAAATCTTGGATGCACCGTAACCTGTGCTATCGTCCATGGAAACACGGCTGTCGTGGCTAATGTTGGCGACAGTAGGACCTATTACCTGGGGAAGGACGGCCTGATCCAAATTACCGATGATCACTCCTATGTCGGTCAGTTGGTCAGAGATGGACACCTTCAAGTCGAGGAGATTTACGATCATCCCCAAAGAAATGTGATCACTCGTGCTCTTGGTAGCCAATTAGACGTAAACGTAGATACTCGGATTTGCTCTCTGGACCATGGAGATCGATTATTTCTCTGTAGTGATGGCGTGTGGGAAATGATCCAAGATCCTCAGGAGATCGAAGATATCCTAAGGTCTGATGATCTGGAAGTTGCCGTTAGCCAAATGATCAAGGCCGCAAATAGATACGGGGGAACAGACAACATTGGAGTCGTTGTTGCCGAGGTATGTTCTTCTTAGGCAGACAGATCGCCGACCGCCTGTTCATTTCCAGGCAGTTAATGCATCCAAGATCTTCTTGTCATCAGCCGTGATCTGTAGATCCGCGCCGGCAACAGTCTCATTTAGTTGGTTAATCGAATTCGCCCCTATTATCGCGGAGTTAACCGCCGGATTCGCCAAAATCCAGCCGATCGCCATTTGACTGATCGTCGCCTCATAGGAGCGGCTTATTTCCTCGATCTTCTCGAGTGCGGCGAAACCATCTTCGTTAAAGTATCGCTTTTTGATGCCCTCGACTCTTGCCGAGTTGGGCAACTCGCCATCGCGTTTGTACTTGCCCGTCAGGAAACCCCCGGCTAATGGGCTATAGGGAATTACCCCGATTCGCTGGTCTAGACACAGATCTTGCAGTTCGCGTTCAAATTCTGACCGGTAGATGTAATTGTAATGGGGCTGGAGAGAGTCATAGCGGGCTAATCCTTTGACGTCGCTTATCCATAATGCTTTAGTGAGCAGCCACGCCGGATAGTTGGAGCAACCGATGTACCGAACCTGGCCCGATCGGATCAGGTAATCCAAGGTATCCAGAGTCTCCTCGAGAGGGGTTTCCATGTCCGGCCAATGAACCTGGTAGAGATCGATGTAATCGGTTTGCAACCTGGCAAGACTCTCTTGTACCGCGTGGAGAATGTGGTGGCGAGATAGTCCATCCTTATTTGGACCTTCACCCAATTGGCCGCGAACCTTGGTGGCGATGATGATATCCTCGCGTTTTACGATCCTTTTCGCCAGCCAATTCCCAATAATCTTCTCGCTCTCACCGCCTATGTTTCCTGAAACCCAAGACGAGTATATGTCGGCTGTATCTATAAAGTTGCAGCCTAATTCGATTGATCGATCCAAAATTGAGTGTGACGTCTCCTCATCAGCCGTCCAGCCGAATTGCATGGTTCCAAGACAAATGGTAGATACCTTTAACCCTAACCGTCCAAGTTGTCTGTATTCCATCTCAATTCCTCTTGCTTAATATCCCCACCTTGGCTGATTACGTGCCACCACCTTGTATTTGTCCGTCGCTGCCAGCCGTTTCGTCGTCAGTCCCGTCGCCGACCTCGTCCTCTGGCGAAGTAATCGTCGAGTTTTCCTCACGCAACTCAGAGAATGGATCGTTCGGATCGATCTGGCTTCTCATGATAATCTCTCTTGGCAGGTAGGGATCATCCATGTTGAAGTAGTTGTAGGTTGATCGGGCTATCTCTCTCAAAATTGGAAAGCTTTCGTCGGCAACCAACCAACCTCCGGGCTGGTGCAAGTACTCAACAATAACAAAATCACCGCCAGGCGATAACACGATGCCTGCATCTGCATGCGTACCTTGAGCCCAGCCGTGTTTGTGTGATACAGGTGTACCGTCGGGCACGCCATAGCGTATCAAATTTCCCTCTTCGTTTAGCACCATTAGATCGATAATTGACTGGCATTCGTTCGGTGTGATTTCTCCAGAGTAGAGTGCAACCAGAGCCCCGCCACCCTTCGAGCACTGGTAGATCATCGAAAGAAGGGTGCCAATTTCCTCGGCCGTAGTCTGCATTGTCTCGTCAAGTTCAACCTCAAGGTCGCTTCTGGAATTAGCTGGAGTAACATAGGTCGTTTGGCGATATCCTGGGGGAGTGGCGTCATAAGGCACAGCCATGAAGGTGTTCACAAGTCCGAGGCGCTGCATCGAATCGGTTAGAATATCTGTTCCTTTGTACGTGTTATCTTCACCCGCGACCAGGTGCAATAACAGATTGCCTCCATAGTTACTGGATCTTGTCGCCGTGTCTAGAAATAGCGTTTGCTGTTCGGCGTTTGGCTCACCGTCAAGAGCCCTATATGCCTCGACGAAAATCGCGATCTTGAGAATGCTAAGACCAGACATCGGCAAATCAGCATTTATCCCGATCTCCTCTCCGGTCTCTAAGTCCATGATAAACACACTGCCAAGGCCGTTAAACCCTTGTAGCTTTGCCTCAATCGTATCCGCCAGGAGGTCCAGCGAGATTTCAGGAGTCTCCTGGCGAAGAATGACAAGCTTCGCCACTCGATTTTCTTGGCGATAGAGAGCATCTTCTAGAATCGGTACGCTCGCTTCTACGTCGGTTATGAAACCTGCTTCACCATCTCTGATAGTGGCGCCTTCGGAGAATAGCTGGGCTGGCGATGCAGGTTGGTCCAGTAAACCAGATACACTCTGCACCAGCGAAAAGACCGCTTCGCCGTCATGGCTGGCTTGCAAGGGCACCTCGATAGGCTCCAGTGGCCTCTGCAGCAAGAAGCTAGCAAAACGTAGCCACTCATTTCTTTCAGAAACTTGATCTTGAGCTTGGGCGAGCATCATCTCAGTCTCAAGCGTGAAACCAAGATCGCTCGGGTTTAATTCAACGTGCTCAACCTGGTGGTAAGCGAAAACGGGGCTTCCATATCTCTCAGACAGTAATGTTGCGGCCTCGTCATCCTGCATACCGGAAACATCAATCCCGGCGATCATGGTTCCTTCGGGAAATAGGTGACGAGTTAGACGATACTGAGCTCCCCGGAGTAGCAGGAATCCACCTCCTATGAGCACGAGGAGGATTATCAGCCATTTGCGAATCACCCTAATCATAATGGAAGGCCTTTACTATCCGCTAGGATCGAGCCAGGCTTTCTATCTTTGACGTATCTTGGCTCAAATAAGGCGATTTAGGAGCTCCCTGGTCCCGACAGATAGGGATCGTCGAAATTGAAGAAATTATAGGTAGCTCGCGATATGTCAGCCAACAATGGTGAGCTTATCTCCCACTCCAACCAGTCGGGCTTAAACATGAAAGTAACTATGACATAATCCCCACCCGGTGAGAAGACGATGCCAGCATCGCCATGAGTATCACTTATCCAGCCGTGTTTATGGGCGACCGCAACACCTTCGGGAACACCTTCCTCGATAAGGCTTCCGATATGATTCAAATCCATATAGTCGATGAGCTGTTGGCATTCTTCCTGAGACACCTGGCCGTCGTAGGCGGCGACTAACGCACCTCCGTCATTTTGGGCACAGCGATATATCATTGCCAGTAAAGTTCCCATTTCCTCGGCAGTAGTCTGCATCGCAGGATCTGGCTGGGTCAGCAAACCTTCTTCTGAGTTGGCACGGGTTTCATACGTAGATCTGCCTGGCCTGGGGTGTTCCTCGTAGGGAACCGCGATGAAAGTGTTCTCAAGTCCTAATTTTTGCATGGATTCAGTCACGATGTCCGCTCCAAGGAAGGCATTGTCCTCACCGGCGATCACGTCGAGCAACAGGTTAGCGCTAAAGTTACCCGATTGTATTACCAGAGTCTCTGAAATTAGCTTCGCTTGCTCCAAAGACAAACCATCTTCAAGGGCACGATATGTCTCCAGCACTATTGGAACCTTAACTATGCTCATGCCTGACATGGCGATATCAGGGTTGACAGTAACCTCCTCGCCAGATGCTAAATCCATAATAAAAATGCTTGCTACTCCGTCGAACTCTTCCAGGTGGTTGACGATAAGCAAAGCAAGAAGGTTTATATCGGGTCTTGTTGGATCGGTAGGCTCTAATGCCAATCGAGCCTCTCGGTCAACGGCTCGATAGAAGGCAGCCTGAACATCGGTTAGGCTGGCCTCTATGTCCGTTGATATTCCTGGCTCACCATATTGAAATGAGAGGGTAGTTGGGACTGGCTGCGGTGGCAAGGCCGGTTTGTCGAAGTGCGTTGATAGCGTCTCCAGCACTTCTCGCAATGTCTCCGGATTGTGTGTCGCCCGGAGTTCGATTTGCTCCACCTCTACGGGTCGATTCCACAAAAACCCCCAGAATCCTGACCAAAAATCTTGTTGCTGCCGCTGGTAGTCAGCCTGTCCGAGCATCGTCTCTAAATCGAGGACAAACTCTACGTCGGTTGGACTCACCTCTATAACTTCGTCGCCATGATTGACAATTACAGGAGCTGATAGATATCTCTCGCTAAGCCTATCCGCAGCTTCTTCTCTCGTAAGACCACCTACATCAACGCTACCAATCTCCAAACCCGCCGGAAAGAACCTTCGGAAACTACCATATTGGTATAGCTTGAATAAAACAAAGATAACAAAAGCCACCATGAGGGCGACGAGTAACCATTGTCCCAGTCCGGGAGAACTTCTCCTATTCATCCAATTCTCCCTTGTAACCAATATCCTGAGCGGGGTATGAAGCAGCTGCTGAAATCGATTCTCTCACGAAAGGGAGAATCGGTTCAGGCAAGGCGTCAGGATAAAACCAATCCGCAGCTAGAATCTCTGAGTTCAGTCTAATCTCTCCCGGCTGTATCGTCGCAGTATATGCGATTCCGACGTGTGGAGGGATATTTTCCCTTGATACATGTACGATCGGTCCCAAAACGGCAGATAGGCCCGTCTCCTCTTCCAACTCACGAAGAGCACATTCAGCAGGCGCTTCGCCGCGATTCAACCACCCTCCTGGAACTCCCCAGCTAACTGTCGGGTGATATACATGGTGCAACATCAGAATCCTGCCCTCTTCATCAAACCCAACCAAGGCTACTCCAACTCGCTGTCTAGGAACTAAGATCCGTACCACCAGACCCATCAGTATGCGAATCGGTGACCAGCCAATGAATCGAGCGATTGATCGTTTTCTATCTATATTCGACAATGGTACCGCCGGATTCTTCTACGGATACCCGCAGGTCGATTTCGACGAAAGTTTCTCTTCAAGGTTTTTCGACTATAACGGCACATTTATCGTTCGCGAGTATCTCTGATCTGATGCTCCTAAATACTGATTCAGTACGATAATACCCAGGGTGAAAGGTTTGGCTTGTTGAGCCTGCGCCGACGGGTGAGTATAGCACAAGAAAATAGTACTCTATAAAAGGGTATGAGTCATTCAGAGGCCTCTCATAATGGCAGAGCGACCAAGCTGCAACTCGTTCTACCATCGTGCGTATAGAATGTGGAGATAAGGGATACCGATCATCTCGATCATCGATGAAGAATTTGCCGGTATATCGGCCGTACTATTTATTAAGATAAGCGACTTTTCAGGGAGGTTTCCAAAATGCCACAGGCTCGTCTGATGCGCAGTGAAACTGATAGGTTTTTTGTTGGTGTATGTGGTGGAATTGCGGCTTATCTGGGTGTCGATTCAGTATTCGTCCGGCTGGCATTTATCCTGCTGGCACTGGCAAGTGGCATAGGTGTACTTCTATACCTAGTGCTGATATTCATCATGCCTAGTGAAGCGACTATCGATGCTCCCGCATCGAAGATTGTGCAAGATAATATTGATCAGTTTGGAAATGATGTCGGTTCAGGGGTCAAGCGAGTAAGACGCCATCCTCAAGGCCCAGCTATCGCCGCCGGATTTTTGATTCTCATGGGTATCTATCTATTGATGGATAGCTTCAGTCTGCTAAGCTGGCTAAACGGTACAGTCATCGTAGCCCTGGTCTTTATCGGATTTGGGATCTACCTGATATATCGTCGAAAGTAATAGCTACCCTCGACCAGGCTTGCACAAATTAATGGCTTGGCTCTAACGTCGTTGCCCCAACAGGCCTGATTTTCTCTGACTGACTCCTGTACCTTTCGCGATCTGCCAAGATTGGGAGCGAAACAATAAAAGTACTCCCTTCTCCAACAGTGCTCTCAACGTAGATATTCCCCCCATGAGCTACGGCAATCCACCTGGCTATTGAGAGGCCAAGACCCGAACCTCCCGGATTCCGTGTTCGCGCTTTGTCAACCCGGTAA
>JAUVOB010000213.1 GCA_030599405.1 Chloroflexota bacterium
AGGCGCGGGCCTGTTAGCATCCTGGTATGAATGCCGCAGAATCCGGCACTCGCGCTTCTACCTGCGGCGAGCTGGTGGGCGCCTAACATCCAGAAAGCGCGCGCGAACTTGATGGGCTCCGCATCCATGTCATTAAATGATGACGTAATCGAGAAAGGATCGTCCTGTTTGCAGATATAGTTGATGGCGGCGAAGGTATCTACATTCCGAATGTAATCAACGGCAGTGTTGATCATCTATCAATCTCCCTTACCAATCGATTTTGAGGCATGTCACTGCCACTTCCACCTACCCATTAATGACGGCCGTGCCGATGGAGTAAACAGGTGGCAGCGTGTAGTTGATAGCTTGCCAACTGTCGCCCTCATTCCGGCTATAGAACAACTGACCCGATCCAGTCCCAACATAGACGCCAGCCGGATCGCAACTATCAGTAGCCAGGGCTTCGCGGAACACGTTCAGGTAGGCGTTTTCTTGAGGTAGACCATTGCCAAGGCCTTCCCAGCTGTCACCCCCATTCCGGGATCGGAACACTCGAAACTTGCCTTCTGGAGTGTATCGATATTCACTACTTACCATTGGAACCACATATATTGTCTTTCCATCGCGCGGATGGATAGCCATCGGGAAGCCAAATGTACTCGGTAAACGTCCTGTACCAATATCGGTCCAATGATCACCACCGTCTACAGTTCGGTAGACGCCGCAATGGTTTTGTTGGTACAAAACATCTGCGTTATCTGGGCTCATCACTAGATGGTGGCAACATTGACCAACCTCAGGATAGTGTTCGGGCAGGAAATCTGCGAGAACGCCGACGTTTTTCGGCTGCCAGCTGGCCCCTCCGTCTTCGGTGCGGAATACGCCCGCGGCTGAAATCGCCACAAACATTCTATCGGCATTGGAGGGATCTTGGACAACGGTGTGGACCATGAGGCCACCCGCGCCCGGCTCCCATTTTTCGCGAGTGGGGTGGTTATTTATCCCGTCCACACTCAGCCATGTCTTTCCATCGTCCTCGGATTTAAAGAGAGATCCAGGATCGACGCCCGCCCAAACAACGCCGGGCCGACTATCGTGCCCCGGTTGAACATGCCAGATGCGCTCCACGGTGCGCTCACCGCCCTCTGGAAAATGCGGTCCCTCAACCATCTCCCAGTTCTCACCAAAATCGGCCGACTTGTGGATATTGCTACCATACACCATGTGATCCAAGGAGGCGTATAGATTGCCTGTTCTATGGTCGTACTTCATATGTTGGAGTGACCATCCCGCAAAATGAGGGCCGTTAATCTTCCAGTTTTCTCGTTTCGTATCACTCTCGAATATGAAAGCTCCCTTCCTGGTACCAGCAAAGACAAGAACTCGCGTTTTATCTGACATGGATTACCTCCTGAAAATATTCGAATATTTCACTATTGACACGCGTTGAATCCGCATGGACGGCGAAAGACGTTTTGTCTCCGATCGCGGTATACAGCGGCATTGTCTATGCAAATAAAGACTTTCGGATTAACCATCAGTGAGAGCGACCAGGGAACTGGTAACAACTGTTCAGCTAGCAGACATTGGCTAGTTACAAAAGGGATCGGTATTCGATTGTTGTCTGGAATGAGGGTTGGTTGCAATGGCTATTTCGAAAAGCCATGAATGTCTGAACAGATCAACGAAACGGTGCAAGCGTCAGTATAGGTTCTGGAATGCAAAGATATTGCCAGGACATCCCACAAAGCGGTCGGTAGTTAGATTACAGCTTCTATTGTACCCCAAGGTTACGATTCTGGTACACTTTTTCACTCTCGGGTCCGCCAGAATCTTGGCCATAGTTGAAAATCGCAATGTGAGCACCTCGCCGTTTGTTCCGATAGTATCGGTCAGCCTCTCTCTCGCCGTGGACAACGCCGATTTGAATCTGATATCAATTATCTGATCGTCACCGGCAATAATCCACATAGGCTTGCACGGTCGATGATCGGTTTGATCGTCCGCTTAGCAGCAAAGCACGGGACGCCGATTTGTCGCAATTTCTTGGTTACGGAACGCGCCAAGGCGTTTCAGGAAAGCTACCCATTTACGCCCGAAAGGTTGCCCAGATAGAACCAGTCGCAGGCTTAGAGGCCTATCAAAAGATGCGGGATCAGAACCACGGTTGGGGAGTGGGTGTGTCCGGAGTGGTTAGACTTTTCTTAGCGGAGGAGTGCAAATGTGTCCTGGATCAAACGTACAGGTCGGGACCGGATCCTTGATTTTGAACGCGTTGTCAACGCCTATGATCCAACGATCCCTGACATCGGGACGATCACGGTCACCGGATTGACCAGAGAGAGAAGGCTCTTACTTCGCCCAGTCAGCGCTTGGCGCTACCACCTGCAGTTCTATCATAACCCGGTTGAACTGCAGGTGGTGCAGAAGCTGATGTCGTACCAACAAACAGATACCTGGGGATTCTGACCGGCCGAACGACTTGAAGGGGAACTTCCCTCGATTGATTCGAGACCTGTCACGTATGGCTAAAATCGACTTACCAGGGCTGCCAGGTCTGGACATTCTTGGATTGCTGGTAGTCCGTCACCTGAACCTTGATATTTCCAACTTCGAAACCGTCTCCCATGTGGATGGGGATGTTATGGCCAAAAGACAACACCCATTGCTCATTTAGAACAATTGGATTGGTCTGGCTCAGGTTGTGGAGCCTGAATGTGCCACCATCGTAGAAGATGACGGCGTGTCTGCGAGATACATGGGGGTCGGCGAGCACGATATCGCACTCATCCTGGCGACCAATGATCGCATAGGTATGCTCTGAAAGGTCCTTGGTGCTGCCGGACTTCTCACCGTTCCACGCCAGTGTTAAATTAGCCATCGTATTTTGCCTCCACGGCGTGGAATGACTGAATCGAAAAATGATAATTTCTTCGTTGATTAATGTGATTCACTGTCATCCATGCCAGTCTATTCAGCATTTGCGGATTCTATAATAATGTTCCGCTTGCCTTCTGTTGGTAATGTTTCTACCTAAATTGAGGAGGTGGACGCTAATTTCGGACAATAATAGCCACAATATCCTACTATTTCGAGCTCCGCGAATGTATCTCGCTCGAGTAATGCAAATTGTCGTCCATTTTGTTCGCAGCTTGCTGTCGGAATGGGGGGTGAAACTATGGATTCTCTAACGCTGATTTAGGTAACGAGTCCGGCGACCAGTAAATTCAAGGCGGTTGTCATCTCGGTTTTTCCCGTTTTTACGCTGACATCCATGTCGAGCAAATGTGCGTAAACCTGCTCCAATTGGGCGAGATCATAGTTTTGACATTGCTGGTATAGTTTTCCGGCTACGAAGCCATGGATGTTCAACGTCTGGGCTATTTCAGGCGGTTTACGCCCTTCTTCTGCCATCTCCTTTGCCTGTATCAGAAGACGGTATTGGCGAACGATCATAGCGAAAAGATAAGAAGGTTCAGTCCCATCGGCTAGTTTGCTATGCAACAACTCTGCTGTGGTGCGACCATGGCGACTTCCTAGAGCGTCGACTAGGTCAAATATGCTGGCTTCAGCGACATATGGACATAGTAATGATACGTCATCAACATCAATCAGTTCCTCCCCCCTGTATAGGACCAACTTTTCAATCTCGTTCTCTAAGAGCGCCAGATCGTTGCCGACGTTGATCGCTAACAAATGAGCGGCTTTGGGGGAAATATGTCCCCCACATTCTTGCACGCGATTATGAATCCAGAGTGAAATCTCCCGGCCTTCCAAACGCTTGAATGACTTTACATAACCACTGTCCGACTGCATCGCCAGGCGAATCATTGGATGGTTTTCTTTTAGTAACCGAGATTCACAAAAAACCAACCGGGTGGTTTCTGGAATCCGTAGCACGTAATCTAGCAAGCTATCCAAATAATCCGGCTGACGTGCTAGCAAATCGTCGACGATAACCAACCTTCTATCGGATAAGAACGGTATTGAATCACAGGCGTGCCGAAGCTGAGACATTGTTAAGGAAGCGCCTTCAAACCGAGTCGTATTGAGATCGACAAGGGTCATGTCTCCCAGCTTCTCTTGAAGTTGGGTCAAGAACTTTCTCTTAGAGTGCTCGTCGTCACCGTGGAAGATGTAAAACATGACGATTGTTGGCTCGTGAAAATCCGTTTACTTAGGCCGAATAATCTGAAAATCCCACAACGCGTGCCTATTATCCTTCTTTAGCAGTTAAAAGTGACCGAACGCAATGAAT
>JAUVOB010000355.1 GCA_030599405.1 Chloroflexota bacterium
CAATGTCACCGCCCAATACGATCGAAAATTAGCGATCACCGGTCGCTCGATGATTGAAAACTCGAGGATCGCCAGAGATCTGGGTTATCTCAGCATTCCAGACAGCATGATTGTCGATATCAGTCAGGTTGGCAAAATGCCTCCGGATAAGGTGACCATACTGGCTACCGGCTCGCAGGGTGAGCCGACCGCAGCGATCGGGCGGCTGGCCCAAGGACGGCACGCCCGGCTCAGCATCCAGGAGGGTGATACCGTGGTTCTGTCCGCCCATCCGATTCCAGGTAATGAGGAGATGATCTATCGCATCATCAATCGCCTTCTGCAACGGGGGGCAGAAGTCCTGCATGAAGATAACGCCAATGTCCACGTCTCCGGACACGCAAGCCGGGAAGAGATGAAGTTGTTGATTAACCTCATCAAGCCGAAGTTTTTTATTCCCATTCATGGTGAATTGCGCCATCTGAAAGCGCATGGAAAACTTGCCCAGGACATGGGTATTCCCCAGGAGAATGTCACCGTGGTTGAGAATGGGACGATAATGGAAATCGACCAGGATTCCCTCACCATTGGCCCGCGTATACCTGGTGGTTACATTTTCGTTGATGGTAGCGGCGTAGGTGACGTCGGCCCTGCTGTGATGCGCGATCGCGAAAGGCTGGCAGACAGTGGGTTCTTCGTAGCCGTCGTGTCCCTTGATAAAAATGGAAATTTACGAGGTAAGCCAGATCTCATCTCAAGAGGTTTTGTTTTTCTAGATGAATCCGGCGACTTACTCCTGGGCGCACGGGAAACTATAAGCGAAATAGTGAGCGCGAAGGGTAGTAACCGGGCCCAACTTTCCAGACAGATCGAAAACGCCCTGTCACGATATTTCTATGCGGAAATAGGTCGCAGACCGATGGTTCACGTGGTAGTAAAATGACGATTGAAACAGTCAGCGATCTACAAGAAGCCCTCCGCAGCCAGGCCTATATCGCCGATCGCGGGCTGGCGATGGCGATTTATCTCTCTCTTAAACTTAGGAGACCACTCTTCCTGGAAGGGGAAGCTGGTGTTGGCAAAACTGAGGTAGCCAAGGTAATCGCTGGAATCCGTGAAACTGATTTGATACGACTGCAGTGCTATGAAGGTCTCGATATACACCACGCTGTCTATGAGTGGAATTATACGAGACAGATGCTACACATACGCCTAATGGAAGCCCAAGGCGAGCGAACAACCGAGACCGAGTTGTTCGGACCAGAATACCTTTTGCGTCGACCCCTTCTCAGCGCAATTGAAACCACCGATGATGGGCCGCCTGTGCTTCTTATCGATGAAATCGACCGAAGTGATGAAGAGTTTGAAGCCTATCTATTGGAAGTGCTTTCAGATTTTCAAATCACCATTCCTGAAATTGGCACGATCAAAGCCAGTCAGCCACCTATTGTCATACTGACCTCTAACCGGACACGAGAGGTTCATGATGCCCTTAAGCGACGCTGTCTATACTACTGGATTGATTACCCCTCCTTCGAAAAGGAGCTCGAAATCGTCAGGGCAAAGGTACCAGAGGCATCTGATACGCTGGCGAGTCAAGTGACCTCTTTCATTCAGGAACTCCGTCAAGCCGATCTTTATAAGCTCCCTGGTATAGCCGAAACACTGGAGTGGACGGCAGCACTGGTCGCTTTAGATCAGGAGGTCCTGGAGCCATCGGTCGTAGATGACACTCTGGGCGTTATCCTCAAGTATCAGGATGATATTGCTAGCATCAAAGGGAACGGTTCCCGAAATATTGTGCGTGCGATTCAAAGTAATGAATCCTGATATAGAAATGGTTGGTGAACAGGCGGAATCGGGGCGGCTGCTTGATAACCTTGTGCTTTTTGGTAGGCTTCTTCGCGATTTGGGCTTTGATGTTAGCAGCAGTCGTATGATCTCGGTCGTCCGGGCTTTGGAACACGTGAACATCGGCCATAAGCATGATTTCTACTTTGCTCTAGGATGCCTCTTGATCCGAAAACGGGAGGAGATCCTCCTGTTTGACCAGGCTTTCGCTATTTTCTGGAAAAAACCCGGCGCGGCAGGCCTAGCTTTGAACTTACCTCGAAACGATAGATCTGGGATTCGTAAGAGATCCTCCTCCGTCATATCTCCGAAAAGCACTGTGAAGGCAGACTCTTTTTCCAAGAGTCAGGTTGATGAGAATGATGACACTGTCGAAGCCCAAGCGACAAAGACTTACAGCCAGAAAGAGCTTTTGCGTCACAAAGATTTCGCCGAAATGGATGCTGAAGAAGTGGGAGCAGCTGTTCAGCGTTTGGCAGACCTCATCTGGCGTCTAGGTTTTCGAAAAACGAGGAGAAAACAACCAGGTTGGGGCCCCGTTCTCGATTTTCGCCGGAGCTTAAGGAATAGCCTCCGATACGGGGGGGAATTGCTTGTCTGGTCTCGAAAGAGGCCTAAGCTAAAGCCGCGGTCACTGGTAATCCTCGCTGATATCAGCGGCTCAATGGAACAGTACACGCGCATGCTTTTACACTTCGCCTACTTTGTTACAAGGGGACATGACCGTTCAGTGGAGGCTTTCGTATTTAGCACCAGGCTCACACGGATAACAAGACAACTCCGGAATCGATCTGTAGATGAAGCTATGCGGGAAGTGGGCGACGGTGTCCCTGACTGGTCAGGTGGCACGAGAATGGGCGAGGCGATTAAGGACTTTAACTACATCTGGGCGAGGCGGTTGTTAACCCGCGGAGCCGTTGTTTTGATAATAAGTGACGGATGGGATCGAGGTGATCCAGAGCTTCTCCAGAGAGAGATGGCCCGCTTGCAGCGAAGCTGCCACCGTCTTATCTGGCTCAATCCCTTGCTTGGATCTC
>JAUVOB010000311.1 GCA_030599405.1 Chloroflexota bacterium
TCATCCGAAGTTGGTTCGTGAAAATCACGACTGTATTGGTTTGCTTAATCACCCCAGACAGTTTCCTCAGGGCCTGGGACATCAAGCGCGCCTGGAGACCAATATGGGTATCACCCATCTCGCCTTCGATCTCCGCTCGGGGCACCAAAGCGGCGACGGAATCGATGACGACAACGTCCATTGTGCCAGACCGAATTAGCGCCTCAGCTATCTCGAGAGCCTCCTCGCCGGTGTCTGGTTGAGAGATGTAGAGCTCGTCCACGTCCACGCCACAACGCTCCGCGTATTTGGGTTCGAGAGCGTGCTCCATGTCGATAAAAGCGCATAGCCCGCCTGACCGCTGTGCCTCTGCGATCACATGCTGGCTCAATGTCGTTTTTCCCGATGCTTCGGGCCCATAAATCTCTATGACCCGCCCGCGGGGTAAGCCGCCAACCCCTAAGGCTATATCAAGAGAAAGCGAACCTGTGGGAATGACATCCACATCGAGGTGCCTGGCATCGCCAAGACGCATGATGGTGCCCTCGCCAAAACGTTTGGTTAAACTGTCTAATGTCTGCTCAAGAGTGGCATCCCGCTTTCCTTGATCACTCACTTGATACTCCTCCTGGTAAAACTATGCATAATGACGATAATAGCACAAATGTTCTGTATTGTCAAAAATGAGTTATGTAGTAAATAGCGAGTGTTTTCTTCTGGTCCAATAGAGTGGTGTATCTAAATTAGGTGGACGAACTTCTCGCTAATCGGATCAGTGTCGGGATCTCACGACCGCCGGCAAGGTAGGTGACTGCCAGGTAAGTGATAAGACCTGCAACACCTCCGATTGCCACAGTCAGGAAGGGGCTGTCGATGAGTTGATCGATGACCAGAATGATTACCGCCATAACACCAGCGCCGAGCAGAGCACGACCGAGGCTGATCATGAGTTCCCTATCTCCTAAATCCCCTAAACGGCGTCTGTTTAGGATGAACAGGGCTAAAGATTGTAGAACGAACGCGATGGTACTGGCTAAAGCCAAGCCCTTAACGCCCAAGGGTCCGGTTAATAGAAAGGCCAGAGTAATATTCGTCGCCAGCCACCCAAGGGCGACGTACATTGGCGTTTTCGTATCATGCTGGGCGTAAAAGAGTCGGGCTAAAATCTCGAGTGACGCTTCGGCGACAATCCGAATGCTAAAGAACACGAGTACACCAAATACTAAATCCGTGGATGTTTCGGTAAAAGCTCCGCCTTGGAGAAAGACGGATATCGCCGGTCGGCCGAGAAGAATCAGACCAACGGAAGCCGGGATAGTTAACGTCCAGATTACGCGCAGCGCGGCCATAGAAGTGCTCTTTAAACCACTGATGTTGCCGGCATTGAAAAGCTCAGCCATTGTTGGGAAGACAACGATCGCGATCGCCGTTCCCAACAACGTTTCCGGTAACTGCATGATCTGGTAGCCGTAGAAATAGGCCGACGTACGACCGGTAAGCAAAAAGGATCCCAGGCGAATGATGAACAGGTCCATCAGCTGAATAGCTCCTAGCGTGACGACCCTAGGACCCATCAGTCTGACAATCTCACGAACACCCTGCATTTTGGTGTCTAGCACCAGAAACGCCTTGAATCCGAAGCGACGGAGGGCCGGTATGTGAATTAGTATGTTCAATGCTCCGCCGACGACGGTTCCCCAGGCTAAGCCGTACACACCCATCGTTGGTACGAAAAATACCAAACCGACCAGATAGCCAATGTCCAGAGTTATTGGTGCAAGAGCCGGTATGGTGAAGTGTTGGTGAGCGTTCAATATACTGCTTAGCACACCGCCCAGTCCATACAGAGTGGTCTGGAGCAGAATAATGCGCATAATATCGGCCGTTAGCTCCTGAGTCTGTGAGTCATAGCCGGGAACAAGTAACGCGCTCAGTGGACCAGCGAACAGAATGGCTACCGCAGAGATCCCTCCGAGTACTGCTAAAACCAAGGTTAATATTGAGTTAGCCAGCCGCAGGCTTTCTGCTGACCGTTTGTCTGACAGGTATTTCGAATAGACTGGGATGAAGGCAGCGGCTAGCGCGCCACCGGAGATAAGCGTTACAAATACCTCAGGTAGCTGGTTGGCAGACGTGAAGGCATCGTATGCAGGCGTAGTTCCAAAGGAATTGCTTATGAGCCGGAGCCTAATGAGACCTGTGGCTTTGCCCAGGCCGAGAAGAGCTATGACGATTACAGAGGAGCGTAGTAAATGACGGGCTCGTTCCATGAGAGGCGATTGTAGCCGGGAGTAGTTGGGGTGCAACAACGCTGCCTAGGGACAGTTCAAGTTAAGGTGACGTTCCCATTAACGGGGGCTACAATTCACCAGGATGAAGGAACAAGGTGGAATGCCGGGTGATAATCACTTGCTGATTGAGTACGATGACGGCCTCGAGCGGTCGAAGGTAACCATTAGTCTCCGGAGACGGTGGGGGGTATTGGTTCTCTACTCCTTCGCACTGATGGTCTGGATTGCCATGCTGGTTATCTTCCTAGCCTACTTGATTGGGGGATTCAGTTCGAGCATCGTTTTAACTATCCTCTTGTTGGTGTGGCTCGTTATTTGGCTCGGATTCGGCCGGTTCCTCTGGAAGCGCTGGCAGCATCAGGCGGCCGGTCGGGAAATCCTCTTCGTCGACAGAGACAAACTGATCATCAGGCGTCCTATCTCGATCCTGGGAATCACTACTGCCTACGACATGGGACATGTTAGCCCGCTTTACTTCAGCGACATTCATAAGTGCCCGGCATTCGATTATGCCTACTTGCACGTGTACTTTGGCCAAGACCTCCGAAATCAAGAAGCTGAAGAACTAATCAACGCAATTAACCGTCGTTGGTTTCCAGAATCGGACATTATCTCATAACAGCTGCATTCTTGTTTCTAAAATGCCTGTCTTTCCTTTAAGTTCAACATCCTAGCCACCGTCCCGGATTGAGATTGGGCAGGTTATCTCACGAGTACAATCGAACAAGTTGACCCATTCTGGAGTCGAGTAAGTAGATTGTTCGAACGTCTGCGCACTGAATCCTGCTGCGCCTGAAGCATTAAGTGCGTGTACTTGGTTAAGGCATCGCCATATCGGCTACCCCTCAGAAAGATTTAAGTTGAATGACTGGTGAATCATTCGCTAAGATATAGGTCCTTCGAGGCAAAAAGATCGGCGGCAAGCACAAACAGAA
>JAUVOB010000025.1 GCA_030599405.1 Chloroflexota bacterium
CCGTAGGCCAGGTTTGCGTAGGATTGGGTGGCGACGGCGCCGGCGTTGGCTCGGGCCCAGGAGACGACAGCTGCGGCGGCCAGGAACTTCGACTGCACAGCAACGCCCCACTCCTGGCGGCGAGGATCGAAGGCGACGATGGAGAAGGTAGCAACTGGTTGCATCGGTTATGACTCCATAACTATACCGAGGGTAAACGACGACAATCGAGAGTCCCGAATCGATCGATTTACAAATCGACCAACCGGCACCTGAAGACGGCGGGTTTCAGGCCAATATCTGCTGGTGGTCGCCTCTTACGCCGGTGGTACGGAGGCCCGAGGTATCGGTGTGGCCTTGGCTGGTTTGCGTTTCTTAGCCCTTGCGGGCAGCGGCGCTAAGAGAACCGCATCCAGCAGCTGGTGCATGCGCTCGATCTTGACGAATTCCATATCCTGTCGCAGCTTCTTTGGAATATCGATAAGGTCCGACTCGTTCTTTTTAGGCATGATGAAGGTCTTAATGCCTACTCGTCTTGCCGCCAAAGCCTTTTCCCGAATCCCACCGACCGGCAATATCCGGCCCCGGAGAGTTATCTCACCGGTCATCCCGGCATCCCGCCTAATGGGCCTATTAGTGAAGGCAGATATTAAGGCCACGGCCATCGCGGCGCCGGCTGAGGGACCATCCTTGGGAACAGCTCCCTCTGGAATATGGATGTGGACATCTGAGTTTTCAAATATCTCATCATGGATGCCCCAGACGTCTGCATGGCTTCTTGTGTAGCTGAGTGCGGCTTGAGCGCTCTCCTGCATGACATCACCAAGTTGTCCGGTCAGCGTCAGCCCCCCTTTGCCGGGCATAACGGTGACCTCGATAAAAAGGATATCGCCGCCGGCCGCCGTCCAGGCGACGCCAGTTGCAACCCCAACTTCATCTTCTTCACGTAAGAATTGCTGAGTCATCCTCGGCGGTCCCAGCAAATCGACCAATTGCTTTGAGGTGATTCGCTTTGGATGTCGCTTCTTTTCCACCACTCGCCTGGCAACCTTCCGGCAGACGTTGGCGATCTCCCGCTCCAGGTTACGAACGCCAGCTTCATAGGTATACTGGCGAATCATCATCTTTAAGCCACTATCATCCAGCTTAATGCCCTTATCCAGCAGGCCATGTTGCTCAAGTTGGCGAGGAATAAGGAACTGGCGGCTTATCTCCAGCTTCTCCTCTTCCAAGTAGCCCGAGAACTCAATGACCTCCATGCGATCATGTAGGGCCGGGGGTATGGTATCAAGTAGATTGGCCGTTGTGATGAAGAGCACGCCTGACAGATCGTAATCCAAATCCAGGTAGTGGTCGACGAAGGCCCTGTTTTGCTCCGGGTCCAGCACCTCCAACAAGGCAGCGGCCGGATCACCCCTAAAATCCTGGCCTAGCTTGTCCACTTCATCCAGCATAAACAGCGGGTTGACGGTTCCCGCCCGCCTCATCGCCTGCAAGATGCGCCCGGGTAAGGCCCCTACATAGGTACGTCGATGTCCGCGGATCTCAGCTTCATCCCGCACGCCACCAAGGCTAATCCGGAGAAATTCCCTATTTAAGGATTTCGCAATCGACTGCCCAATAGACGTCTTTCCGGTTCCGGGTGGACCGACGAAGCACAGAATCGGCGTCCGCATTGCATCGGCGGCGATGCTCTTGACGGCGATAAATTCCAGGATGCGATCCTTTACCTTGTCCAAGCCAAAATGGTCAGCGTCGAGTACTTTCGAGGCCTGGGTGACATCGAGGTTGTCGTCCGTTTTCTCAAGCCAGGGAAGTTCCAATATCCAGTCCAGATAGGTCCGGATCACGCCGATTTCCGGCGCCATCGGAGGCATGCTAGCCAAGCGGGCGAGCTCCTTATCCGCTTTCGCACGGACGTCATCAGGTAACGCTTTGCTATCGAAAGCGTCGCGGAGCTCCGACAACTCCTGAGTGAAAGTGTCCATCTCACCCAGCTCGCTCTGGATGACGCGCATCTGCTCCCGCAGGAAGTGTTCGCGCTGCATCTTATCGACTTCTTGCTGGACTCGTGAATGGATCTGGTCCTCCATCTCCAAGACGTCAAGTTCGCGAGCTAGATGGACGCTTACTTTCTGCAATCTATTGTTGGGATCGAAGGTTTCCAGGATCTCCTGTTTGATATCTAGGGGCAGATCCAGCGTCGAGGCGATGAAATCGGCCAGCCAACCGGGCTCTTCAATATTAATGGCGAAGGTATAAACCTCCTCCGGCAACTTGCGATTAAGATCGACGACCTTCTCAAAGAGAGCAACAACAGCTCTCATCAACGCTTCGGTAGTGTTATGCCATTGATCCGGTTCGGGGATGGCTCTCACCCGTACTCGAATATATGGATCCCACTGTGTAAACTCCAGGATCTCTATCCGGCGCCGGCCTTGCGCGAGAACACTGGTGGTGGAATCAGGCATATGCAGCGTCCGGCCAATTATAACCTCGGTGCCTATCCGGTATATATCAACCTCAGAAGGATCGACGATCTCGCCGTCCTCCTGGGCCGCAACAATCAGCGTTTCATCGTTCGCAACGGCTGCCTTAATGGCCGCTAACGATCGCTCTCGCCCCACAAAAAGTGGCATAACCATTTGTGGGAATAGAACCAGATCGCGAAGAGGCAGGAACGGCCGGTCGATGATGCCGTCCTCTAAATCAAGGGCGGTCTCCTCTTCAAAAAGATCTTCGCCAAAGGGTAGGGCCACGCCCATAAAATCTGACAGCTGGCCGAAATCTAATTGATCATCCTCTTTCATATTATGTGTTCCATAGGAGTAATATCACTTCTCAACCCACAGTTGCGATTGTAGGCTTTCCCATTGATTAAGCAAGTCTCCGACAAGGAAGATCGAACCTGTTACACAGATCAAATCACTGGCAGTCGCCAGCTGCCGTGCCGCTCGAATCGCTTCTGCCAAGTCGGATGGCGCTTGAGATTCATATCCCAATTCCGTAGCAATCCGAACCAAGTCAACAGGATCGCTTGCTCGAGGGTGCCCAGAACTCGTGAGCAAGATGTGATCGGACAGCGGTAGCAGAGTGCTCATGATACCCCTAGCATCTTTGTCCGCTGTAGCGCCAATGATGATCACGAGATGGTTGTACTCGAAATCATTCTCAAGAGTAAAAGCCAGCTTAAGAGCAGAGTCAACATTGTGAGCGCAGTCGACCAGGAGTGTCGGAGAACCACCACCATGCGCCAGAACCTGCATCCGCCCCGGCCAAAATACGTGCGCCAGACCTTCCTTAACACTCTCCAGCGTCAGTTCAGGATAAGCCTCACTGACTACATTCAAGGCAGCCAGAGCAACTAAAGCGTTATCTTGTTGGTGACGTCCAGCCAACGCGAGAGTAAGACGCGATCCAGCAGGGAGAAGAGCAGAATCAGGCGATGCGGTGATAACTATCTGTTGCGTCCATGTATCGGGAGCCTGCTCTGTAGCCAGGCCTTGGCCTTCTGACGCGCAACGCCATTCACGACCGATCACGGTCATCGGCGCATGGTGTTTAAAGGCGATGAGCTCAAGTTGGGAAAGAGCCTCAGGCTCTTGAGGAGCCGATATCACCGGGATACCGTTTTTGATAATACCACCCTTCTCAGCGGCGATTTCCGCCACTGTGTTGCCGAGAAGATAGGTATGATCCAGGCTAAGCGATGTGATGACTGAAACAAGGGGGGTGAGGACATTGGAAGCGTCTAGTCGCCCCCCCAATCCGACCTCAATAACGGCTATATCTACACCTTCTTCGGCAAAGTGTTGGAATGCGATGGCCGTAACTAGCTCATACCAGGTAAGATCGACTATCTGCTCGGCGACGGGCCTGATTCGTTCAACTAATTTAACAACTTGTTCTTTGCCAATGCGGCCGTCGTCATCTTCCGGCGTCAATATCCGGATTCGATCTCTAAAATCCTGTAAGTGTGGCGAGGTATATAACGCGCTCTTCAGACCGGAAGCTCGCAGGCTAAAAGCGCACATGGCGGCGACGGATCCCTTACCCTTCGTCCCGGCAATATGAATAGAGGGGAAGGCATTCTGGGGATTTCCTAACAGCTCTAGAAAATGTTGAACCCTCTCTAGGCTGAAATTCTCCGGAGAGTACCGGTCCAACTGGCGATGTTCAAAGTTAACAAAGCCGTACAGATAATCAAGAGCATCCTGGTAGCTGGCACTCATGAGGGCGGATTGTAGCTTATTCAACAATCCCGGCAACGAGCAGGCGGTAGGGTATTAATCGTGACAGGTCGGCCCATGGCAATCTATCCTCGATAGGATAGATTGCCACGGGCTTTTCGTTGACAAGGATCAGTCAGGCAGCTACACTCAGCGAGTTCCCCCTTGTCGCCAGAGGTCAACAGCGGTATGGATGTCATCAGAGAGCTACATACGGTAATATCAAGAACGTCCATTCTGTTTTTTGCCATCTTGGGTGTGTGGGGTCTAATTCGCGCCTTCCGTGGCCAGCGGGTGGAAGCAAGCTACCTTGGCGCGCTTGTAATCGGAGAGGGAGTGTTTGTTCTCCAGGCTGTTTTTGGGGCCATTCTAATCATCAGTGGTGGCCGGCCAGGTCGCATGATTCATTTGTTGTATGGAGCCGTGGCCATGATCGCCCTTCCCGCGCTCTTCGCCTACACAAAGGGCGATGACTCGAATCAGGCTCAATGGTATTACGCTATCTTAACCACCTTGTTGACAGGCATAGCCTTCCGAGCGATCGGCACCGCTGTCTAAATATCCTCCCCGGATTGCAGCTTCACCTCATCGAGTTCACCGGCTTCGATCACTAGCCAGTAAATTCTAGGCAGATCTCGTTAGTTGCAGCCCTTCGTAGATCGTCTCTTCGTCGATGGAAAATCGTTGCCCCACTGCTGCTGCTAGCTCCTGGTCACCCCCCGGTAACCTTAGGGTGCTTTTTTCTCCATCTTTGAATCTTTCCAGATGGAACGGCTGCTCCCCGCTGTTGAACCGCCAAACATGCTCGCCAATTACCTTATTTACAATAACCCGATCGAGGAAATGACCCTCAGGACCGTAATCGTTGATGGTGGCCCACCTGAATTGGGCGTCGGTTACAGGCCTGTTTATTAAGGTGTAGCAGTTAGGTATCGGATGGCGGTCGCGGTCAATCCGGAAACTCTTGGCCCCCTCTGGCGTTACTGTGTAGTGGTGAAAGCGACTGCCGCGATAGGTTTTCTCAAGAGTGTTAACCGGCAACAGTGCGTAAACCGGTAATCCTACATCGGCCAGCCACAGGTTACTCCCCACCTTCAAGACGATTGCCGCATGGCAGCCGACTGAATCTCCCATATTATTAATAGTAAGGTAGCCTCGATAACCGAGGCCTGTTAGAAGTGCGAAAAACGCGTAGTTGCTCTCAAAGCATGTCCCTCCCCCACCCTTTTCTATGGCGTCCGTCCAGAATTCATCGGGCCAGCGTGGACAATCTGCCAGGTTGCTGTTCTTCCCACGTTTAACTATTCTGAAGGCGCTCTCCCAAGGTACTCGGCATGTATAGGCGGATATAAGTTCTTCCAAGAATGAGGACCCTGGATCATCCACCGGAACAAGTTCGAGGTAATCGAGAATGGCCTGTTGCTGGTTATTGTTCAATGTAGGATGCGCTTCCATACGAGCGGATTCTATCTCGAAAGATAGCCATAGCCAGACAGCGAATCGAATCCGTCACTCAGACAGATTGCGGCTCCACAGCGGATTTTCCAACGTCGCTACCGGCATCCAGGGTAGCGCCGTGCCCATTTTCCTCGATCTGCATAACGGCTGGTGTAAATAAACCAACCAGTGCTAGTACCGCCATCACTATACCAGCGACAACGAACAATAACCGAACACCTGCCGCGTCGGCCATCAGGCCGGCGAGGATTAAACCTACAGGAGACATGGCCATTACCGCGCTATTGGTCAAACCAAGAACTCGCCCCTGCATATCTGGAGCAACCGACGCCTGTAGAATGGCGAATATAGGTCCATTGACGAACGGATTGGCAACGCCGGCTATCAGGATAAAGCCCACCGCGGGGGTGAAGGCCGAAGATGGCGCCAAGCCAACGGCTATCACGCCAGCACCCATGAAAACTAGCCCAAGTAGTGCTGTCAGGATGCGACGTCTGAAACCTCCCCATATTCCTAATAGCAGCCCGCCAACGACTATACCAATTCCCCAGGCTGATTCAAACCAGCCAAGCTCCACGGCGCCACCGCCAAAGTGATCGCTTACCAGCAGGGGCATCAGAACGGCCGCTGGTGTAAAGACCAGGTTGATCAACAAGGCCATGATTATGATGATAAGCAATCCTGGCCATCCCCATACATAAGCCAAACCTTCTCGTAATTCTTGTTTGAAAGAGGTGTTTCTTTGGTCTGAGGATTCTATAACTTCGCCGTCTTCATTATGGCTGATTGGCCCTCTTCTATCTGGTTGGGGAACATGAATGAAGAACAGAGGGATGATGCCAAATAATGCGGTAATTACATCGATGGCCAGGATGCTATGCATGGGAATAAGCACCAGAAGAAAGGCACTGAGAGGTGCGGAGACAATGCCCAGGGCGCCATTCAAGGTCTGATTTAGTCCTTGAATCCGGGTCAGTTGCTGCTCAGGAACCATCAGAGAGGTAGAGGCAGTCATGGCCGGCCAGTGGAAACTACTGGCAACCGCCCGGACAAACAGCAGGGTATAGATCTGCCAAACTTGAATCACCCCACTCCAAAAGAGCAGGCCTAATACAATTGTCGCCAGAGCTACCAGGCTGTCTGCGACCATCATTATCAGGCGCCGGTTCCAGCGATCGACCAATGTGCCCGCAATAGGTCCAAGGAGAACCTGTGGTAGAAGACCTACTAGCGACGCTATTGCCAGTACTAACGCCGAACCGGTTTCGCTGGTGAGCCACCAAATAAGGGCGAATTGGACCAGCTGACTGCCGAAAAGAGAAACTGCCTGGCCCGCCCACATGACGAAGAAAGGAGCGAGTGGTTTATCCTTGGAATGAATTTGGCTGGACACGGGCGGGATCCTCCTGGCTAATTACCGATAATTCCTTCTGTTCCGAAAAGTCAACCGCAGCTTATGAATGCTGTTTCTCATATTGTGAACAGGGATTCGACCCGTGAAACGGACAGCGGCCTCGACTATATCTGGGCGTCAAGAATCAATCTTCACAAAGGGTAGATTTTTAACCCTGGCTCCTGAGTCTGATATGCGAAATCCGGATGGTGACTGGTTGTGCCCTCGCTCAAAAACCATGGTGAGAGGCTTGCTACTCGAATGAGTAATTGATGCCATCCAATCGTCAGAGAAGACATCTCGCGTTACTGGGTTTAACTTGCTCAGCCCTTGCCGTCTTCTGTGAACCACGAGGTCATCGCCTTCAAGGAGGATCGTCCAGGATACATCCAGCTCCTGGCTGTAGTATGTTCCCTCAAAGTTGCCCAGATATTCCCGATTAGGATCTATCTTATCGACTGAGACGAACCGTTGTCGGCTGAGACCGGTGTCAATGCTCAACCCTATTGGTTCATCCTCCGTTGCCGGGGTGAATTCTGCACGTGCCTCGGGTGAGACGGCGAATATGAAACTGTTCTCGCTCTGTGGCAGAACATCATAGCCCCAGACTTGCAGGCCACCTTCGTGAAGATCGACGTCTACAAATGATGCGGATTCCCTATCGAAATACCTACCCACCTTTTCAAGCAACTGCTCCTCCTCTAGTTCAACCGTATTAGAGACATCCTTTTGCTTGTCGGATTCGCCCGGCGTCTCGCCGAGATAGATATCGGCTGTCTTTTGTGCGAGTTGCTGGGCTTTGATCGAGCCCAGATTCCCTAATATGGCAACGGTGAGGTGTTCATCCGGAATACGCATCATAAAGCAATGGATACCAGCGCCATCCTCTCCATGGGCCACCACATCTCTACCAGCGTACTGGATGAGGAACAGACCACAGCCATAATCAATCTCTTCACCGCTGTTTAAAAGAGCGCGCCGGGACATCTGATTCAAAAGTGATAGGCCACCGACTTTTCCTGTATAGAAATTCTCGTCCCAAAGAGCGAGGTCTTCGACGGAAGTGAACAAACCCGTACCACCGGTAAGACCACAACTTAGAACCGCTTTTTGGTAGCTGTTCTCACCGTCCTCGTAATAGGCGTACACCCTATCTTTGACAACCCTCAGGTAATCATCATTGAAAAACGTCTGGTTCATTCCTAAGGGCTCGAAAATCATCTGCCTGCAATAAGAATCGAGGGATTGACCAGTAACCTGCTCGATGATGGATGCAAGGACCAGATAACCGGTGCCACTGTATGAGAATTGCTCACCGGGCTGGAAGTTTAATCCCTGCTGCTTTCTAAAGAGCTCCATTACATCCCCGTTCGTTATAACGTCCTCAAGACGCCAGCCCGCCATTATTAGAAGGACGAGATCACTTCGCAGGCCACTCGTATGGTGGATGAGGTGTCTGACAGAGACGGCCTCAGCGTATTCGGGACAGTTAGGGAGGTACCGGCTGATGGGATCGTCTAGCGAGATCCTGCCCGAATCTTCGAGCAACAAGGCAGCCATGGCCGTAAATTGCTTGGACATCGAGGCAACATGAAATACAGATGACGGGGTAATCGGTATGTCGTATTCTAAATTGGCAAGCCCGAAACCATTCTTGTAGACTAATTTGCCGTCAATCAAAACTCCTAGTGCGCATCCTGGCGAGCCGGGTCTTGTGAACTCCGCGAACAATGTATCGACTTCGTCTCGCTGAACCTGGTCTATCATTTATTCAACTCCCTACTGATTGATCTTCACGGATTGTTCGTCATATTCCACGATGCCGGTTGTAGTCTGACTTGTTCCGACAACGATCCCACGACTGGATATTCCAACAACTGGAAAGTTACGCTGGATATTAATTATATTAATCTATAGGTGAATTTTATTAATATTATGGGCATGATAATTCCATAATCGGCTCTTGTCAAGAGTATTTTGTAAGATTTTCCCATTGTGTATTAATATATTTAATGAATGGGGTAATATTTCGAAAGCTCGTTCGAGTTTTTTTACTTACGAACTGAAGAGCTTCCTCTTACGGCTTGTTAACACTATCATGCTAGAATTTTCCCGCTTGTGTAACAACACTCACTGTGATAGTGCCGATCTTGATTATCATGAGTCTCATGATCCAAGGTCTTCATCCGACAGCATTGGCCTGGATTTTTCTATCA
>JAUVOB010000223.1 GCA_030599405.1 Chloroflexota bacterium
CTTGGCCTCAATTTGAGCTTGCCTCTCAGCTACGTCACTGTCTAGCTCGTCAGACCATAATTGCAGCCTTATTGAAGTGCGATTCAACCACATTATGACATCGCCATAGCCAATACTCGCCACCAAAGCAACTCCGAATGCTAAGGTTATTAAGGCCAACACGCCCGTCAACGGTGGACCAAGAAACTCCATAACGGGTTCTGACAAAGCCCACCCGATCAATCCCCCACCCTTACCGCGTAGAGCGCCGTTCAAACCATTTCCGATAAGAAGATGGCTCAAAGCCAGGGCAACCAGTACGATAATCTCAAAGCCGATTATCTGGGACGAACGTAGTACGACAGGGAGTTCAAGGCGTCGAAGCGCCAGATATAATCCGATTGAAGCGAGGGTTAGAAAAAGTGGATAGACACCCCACCCAGCAAATTGCCGGAGCATCTTAGTCCAGGGATCCAGCGGGCCAGAGCGAGTAATATTCAGCAATCCGAGAAAGGTAACGGCTGCGATTACAAACAGGAGGAGTCCTGCAAGCTCCCATTTCCAAGGAGTAATACCTCGGATGAAGCGTTCGTCCCAGGTCTGTGGGGCTGACGCAGGATCTTTGCGTCGCCGTCTGCTTGGTGTTGATCGTGACCGGGTCATACGTGTATCTACGCGAAGATCGTTACTATCCGTGTTGATCTGGTCTCAATGAACTAGGATCAACAGAATCCGGTTTTTCAACCAAGGGTCATCGTTGTTTCGTACTACAATCTTGAAGACTCTGACACAGATGATAGTCGGGATTTGCCAAAGCGCAATAGCAGGGCATAAGAGGAATCCATAATTGCTTATGTCTGATCTGGTCAGTAGAATCGGAAATCTGCCCTGATCAGATTGGCATGTCGCGTTATGTGTAAGTGATAGGATAGGTAATTTGTACTAGCTGTTCTAAATCTCGGATCTCACATCCCTACAATTGGCGAAGGAATATGGAAGACATCTTAAGTAAATCGACGCTCTCATTAGCAATAAAAACCCGGTGGCTTGGTCGCCTTTTCTACATGTTCCATACCATTGACTCGACCAACACACGACTAAAGACGATGGCGACACAGGGAGAGCCAGAGGGAACAATGGTGCTGGCCGAACACCAGAGCTCAGGAAGAGGGCGACTGGGACGCCAATGGCACGCACCAGCTGGCTCCTCGCTTCTGTTTTCGCTGCTTTTCCGACCGGACTGGCCTACAGAGCACACGCAATGGCTCATGATGATTGCGAGTGTGACCGCCATCGAAACCATAAAATTAGTAACCGGATTAGACCTTCGAATTAAGTGGCCAAACGATATCGTTATAGGTGATCAGCCCCCTTGGCGTAAGTGTGGGGGAATCTTAATGGAAGGCGATTTTCAGGGTTCTGCCCTTCGAAGTGCTGTTATCGGCGTTGGAATCAACGTGAATATCCCCGCATCTCAACTCGCTGAGACTGCCTTCCCAGCAACAAGCCTCCAAGTAGAAACCGGTCAAACCGTGCCCAGATTGCCTTTGTTGGTGACGTACCTGCAGATCATGGAGCAGAAGTATGAGGCGATTTCGGCCGGTCACTCGCCCATGCTGGAATGGAGGTCCACGCTGGTTAATATTGGCCAGACCGTTCGGGCCGAGATCGAGGGCGTTGGCACCCCCGTTGAAGGAATAGCTGTCGATACTGATGTGATGGGTCGTCTTCTCGTTCGCGACTCTTCAGGTAAGATACATAAGATTACGGCCGCAGACGTGACTGTTCACAGTTGACAATTAGAGAAAAAACAGGTAGCCTACCGTTGATATTATGTTCACATAAGTAGGCGGCCGATGCATTATTCGAGGCTGATTATTTAGCTATCGGGTTACCGTATTCCGAGGCAGCCTCTCCTTAGCAGTAACAGGAGAATGATCATGGATGACGATCTTGACAGTCTACGTGAAAAAACCAAGCGAGCCAGTTCGGTCTACGATGATCTAGAAGGTGAACCTGAAAGCCAGGGTGGGCTTGCAGCGACGTTTGGCAGCTTCTCCCCCATTCAGCGTCTGATCCTCATATTCCTGCTGTTCCTGAATATCGGCGCATTCGCTTGCGCTATTTTGGTTATAGCCGGCGTAATTGCGACCTAGTCCGGATCCTTGAAAAGCAGATCTAGGGCAGATCAGGGTTGCTTCTGTTGATCTGCCTGGCAAGGCTCGCTCAAGCCACCACTCTTCAATAACATATCCCCAGTTGTTGATATTCGCCTTCAATAGACAGGTATAGCGGCGGCTCTTCCCCGGCTGATAGATGCAATAACGATCAAAGGGGCCGCATATTCGCTATACTGTGGTCAAGGAGCCTGAGAGAGAAGGATCCCACCCGACTACTCTGTTGCGCCCGGATTATGGCTGTTACTCTCGTGATGTCGTGACCTGACTAGCCCAGGTGGAGGAGATGCCAAATAATCGCGGATCACGGCGAACAACGCTCTCTCTGGCTGACGGATTAGTGGGCGAAGGAATCCAATTGGATACATCTATCCGACCGGCTCTAGCGTTGTGTTGATCAGGTCAGGAAGCGTCTTCAGGTCTCGACCGACTCGAAGCAAATACGAAGGTGAAGACTCGACCAATTCTCCTAGTACCGCAAGATGGGTGGATTGCATTGGTCCGTCCCAGCTGTCAATCGTATGGGGAAGTAATCTTCCTAGCGCCTCCGCCTTACTTAGCGGTTCAAGAGTATGTTGTCCAATATCCTGGATTTGAGGAAATAGAATTACGCCTGCCCCTGCCTCACGACACCAGGCGTCTGGCCATAAAGCCTCGGCTGCAAACTCTTTCTTTCGCTTCTTATCTTCGGTCCCGGTAACCAGATCTTTGGTACTGGTGAACATCGCTAATGTATCTGGATAGGCCGCCAGAAATCCGGGATAGCTCAGTACCCGGCCGCTCGATGCGACTATGGGTGAATCGTTGGACATCAGCTGCCAACTATTATCTAACAGCGCAATGCCTGCCGTCGTTTTTCCAGCTCCGATATCCCCGACCAGTAAGGCGAAGTGCCCGTCTTTTGCGGCAGCGAAGGCGTGGATCATAAAAAACCCCCTCCGGCGCAAATGGGGAGAAAGACCGCTGGCAACGATATCCTCAAGCAAACCAAAAGTATCGAGGCATGAGGGTACCACAGCACCCTTCGTCATTCCCTTATCGAGATCGAGGATGAGCTGACCAATTTCGGGAAAATGAATATAAATTCCATCGTTCCATCTGTAATAGGACAAAAGATCTTGTTGTACGTAGATGGGCTCATCTCTTGGAGGGTTTGGAACATTTTCGACCAGATCAATATGGCAGCGAAGATCAGGCGGTGCATCCGAGCGGGGCAATGGAGAAAATGACTGTCGCCACCTATTTGCCAGGGTTGCATCGTTCGTAGTTCCTTCGATAATAAGATCGTGTAATGCCCAGCGCATATCTTGAGTATATCGCAATCCATCAGGATCTGAAGAGAAACAGATTGGTGTTGGAACCAACTGACGTTCCCTGGGTTTACCATTGACAAATTGCGAGAAAATCAGCAGCGCTAAGCGACCATGTTTCCAAATCTTGATTACCTTATTCCTTTGAGTGCAACGCCGCAATAGGTGAGATGACAATCGAGATCGCCATCGTCCTGGCAATTATTGCCGTCGCTGTCATATTGTTCGTCTCCGATAAGCTGCGCGTAGATCTAGTAGCCTTATTAGTTTTGGGAAGTCTAGTCGTCACCCAACTTGTTACCCCTGCGGAAGCACTATCTGGATTCTCGAATCCGGCCGTGATTACAGTGTGGGCCATGTTTATCTTGAGCGGGGGGCTTACGCAAACTGGCGTGGCTAACAGCATCGGCAAGCAAGTGTTGCGGCTTGGTGGAAGTGGAGAAGTCCGCTTGATGCTCTTGATCATGTTGACGGCCGCCGTCCTGTCAGCCTTTATGAACAATGTCGGCGTGGCCGCTCTGCTGCTTCCTGTTGTCGTCGTCATTGCCCGGCGGACCAAGACACCGCCATCACGACTTCTGCTACCTCTCGCAATTGGAGCCCTCCTTGGCGGACTCACGACCTTGATCGGCACACCTCCGAATATCCTGGTAAGCGACTCGTTA
>JAUVOB010000024.1 GCA_030599405.1 Chloroflexota bacterium
ATTGAGGTACCTGATTACGAAGCCGATGGCGAGGTCATTGACATTAGCTTACACCAAATTAGGATTCAGAATTGGGATAAGACGATCTCGATTGTACCTACCCATAAAGTGCTTGAGGTCGCCTACAAAAACTGGCGTGGTATGAGTGAAAGTGGAGGTCGGCGAATAAAGCGAGCAATTCACATTGATATGACTAGTATCGGCTTCTGCGATGAGGCCACTCTCGAGAGATTCAGACAAATCAACCTTGTAAAAGATTTCCTAGAAGCGAAACTCGAACAAATAGAGCAGTGGAAAGTCGATTACAAACAGGACAATGATATCGAGCCGCTTCTTGTCCCTCGCATAACCAACGTCAGAGTCTTCCATGCCTACGTTGAAGCATACCTGCATCAACACCCCCGAATCCGCAAAGATATGACTCTCCTGGTTCGCCAACTTGCGGCAGATCGAGATGGATTACCCATTGAGATTTATGTGTTTACCAATACAACCGTCTGGGCCGAGTACGAATCCATTCAGGCCGACATCTTCGATCATTTGCTGGCGGTTATGCCTGAATTCAAGCTTCAAGTTTTCCAGGAGCCAACTGGCCGAGACTTCGAGGGCTTTTTCAGTAATATTCCGGCGCCGGATCCCCGTGATTAGGGTAGCCTTTTGAGTCATTTCACCCTTCGATATCCAATCACATAAACAAGGTGACCGATTCGAGATTATTTCACTCCTACCTCTTCAATAGGATGGTGGAAAAATATGCTTAACGCTCCTCCTAATACTCTCATGTTATGCTATAATGTTAGGTAGCTGTTCAACTCACAATTACTAGTCAAGACAATCCACAAGGAGGACGTCCTATGTCAGACTACACAATAGACGAAGCATTTGGTGAATCCAAGTTGCCTTGGTGGTTCCTTTTGATTGAGGGGATCGTTGCCATCATCGTCGGTATCCTACTCCTGATGAATCCGTATAAGATGTCGGTCCTGCTTGTTCAGGTCTTGGCTATCTACTGGTTGATCAAGGGTATTGTTTCCATAATCAGCATATTTATTGACCATTCAGCCTGGGGATGGAAACTGTTCATAGGCGTCGTCGGCATCATTGCCGGCTATGTACTCATCAAGCATCCGATAGGCGGTACGGCGGTCGCAGCGCAGGCCTTCATAATCGTCCTGGGCATCCAGGGCATCATCATAGGCATCGTTGAACTGGTGCAAGCCTTTCAAGGCGGCGGCTGGGGAGTTGGTATCCTCGGCGCTCTCACCACGATCATCGGCATCTGGCTGCTGTCCAATGCTTGGGCTTCAGCTCGAGTACTGCCCTGGGTATTAGGCATCTTAGCTATAGTCGGTGGTATCGTAGCGATTGTTTATGCGGCTCGATTTAAGCGAGCGGAGCAGGAGGCCGTAGTGGAAGAGCCAGAACCGGAAGCTCCGCCTGCTGTGGAAGCGCCCATTGTGGAAGAACCCGCTGTCGAAGCGGTCGAAGAAGTTGAAGCACCGGAGGTAGAGGAACCTGTCGTCGAAGAACCTCCGTTCCACGATACGCCTGGAGAAGAAGCCAAGTTTGCCCACGAAGTTAGCTTCATCGAAGGCATCGGACCTAAATATGGTGAACTGTTGAAAGAGCAGGGTATCGAGACTCCTCTGGCTCTACTCGAGTCTGGAGCAACGCCGAACGGGCGTAAACAAATTGCCGAAAAAACTGGAATCAGTGGAAAGCTGATATTAACGTGGGTCAATCAGGCCGACCTGATGCGTATCAAGGGCATTGGCACCCAATACGCTGATCTTCTAGAAGAAGCCGGTGTTGATACAGTACCGGAGTTATCAGGGCGCAATCCCGAAAATCTTCATGCGAAGGTTGTGGAAGTGAACGCAGAGAAGCACTTTGTGCGACACACACCAGGCTTGCATGATGTCGAGGCATGGATCTCCGAGGCCAAAGAACTGCCCAGAGTTGTTAGATATTAGATTGCCGCTCATTTGGGGCGCTAGGTGTAATCACACTTGCCTGGCATCATCTAGGTACCTAGTTTCGTAGGTCGATATCTCGTAAGACCAAACGGTACGGGTTAACCGTTAACGGTAAACCGTCTGGATAATTAGAAAGAGTGCGATATGAAAGAGCTTGCTAGAAGATGGCAGGCTCTTTTCATTTGACCAGATGATCGCCGAATCTAGCTCCTGCGGTACGCGTCGATAACCTCGTCAACTCCCAGCATTGGAGTATTTAGCAGTTTTGTTGCCAAGGCGAGGTCAAGACGGCAATCGACAGGCCACCTGCCACCAGATGGGCCTACAGACAGACTGTTTCGCTCCTCAATCCCCCACCAATCCAGCATCCTGTATCCCAGCTCGGCCCTGCTCATAGCTTGCCGCCCGGCGACATTCAGGATCCCGGTAAATCCTAATTCGCCAAGTTCTAAACACGCGCTGCTCAATGTCTGTGTCCAAACAGGATTCCGAATCTGATCGTTAAAAAGGGATACCGGCTCACCGGCTGTTAGGGCGGCAGCAATCCATTTCGTAGAGAGGTCCATGATGTCCAATCCATAGATCAGGGAAGTACGGATAATGACGTGGTTGTCATGACCTGAGACGATTCGCTCGGCCGAAGTTTTAGCTCTCCCGTAAGCGTGTATGGGATTCGGTAGATCGAACTCGCGATAAGGTGCTTGGGTACCATCGAATATCACATCGCTTGAGATATGGATAAGGCGAGCACCTGCCCCGGTCGCTGCAGCCGCGATGTTCTCTGCCCCATGACAGATGACATCCTCCATGTCCTCAGATCGGTTTGAGCCTGCCGCATGGATAATGAGCTCCGGATGCCAATCATGAACCAGATCGGCAACTTCTCCCTTATTTCGCACATCGAGCCAAACACCTTCCGGCAAGCCGAGCGGGTCTTGGCTAAAGTAGGTATATAAACAATCGTAATGCCTGGTCGCTTGGGGAATGAGATGCTGGCCTAAATAGCTGCTCCCGCCAGTTATCAAAAGGCGCTTCACACATCAGCCTCGGCGATGGTAAGGCGGTCAGAGATGCTCTTCTCGGCCGATCCCTCGGCTTGTTCCATGGCGATGCCAGCAGCCATTTGAGCAGCCATCTGTTTACTCGGCCCCCGGCCCACTCCCCAGGTCTGATCACCGATTAGGACTGCAACGGTGAAAAGCTTATCATGATCAGGACCTTCAGATGATAGAACTTGGTAGCGCGGTGTCATGTTATATTGGGCTTGAGCCCAGATTTGGAACTCGCTCTTAGCGTCTTTGTAGGAAGATGCGGCGATAATATCCTCCAGAGCCGGCGCTATTTGTTTTTGTACCCAAGGCTCTACGATGTCAAGCCCTTGATCCAGGAATATCGCCCCAACGAGAGCCTCGAACGCGGCACAGAGCGTTGGTTGGCGGTCTCTACCGCCGGTCTCCTCTTCGCCGCGTCCAAGACGCAGACATTGGCCGATTCCTAGCAAGGTGCCAAAACGAGCCAACGTTCGAGTGCGAACCAGGGCAGCACGAAGCATCGTCAACTCCCCCTCACTCATCTCTGGATAGCGATCGAACAGGTACGCCCCTACGATGAAATCCAGCACGGCATCACCGAGGAACTCGAGTCGTTCGTTGTCCTGCAAGGCAACGCTGGTATTTTCATTCACATATGAACGGTGAGTTAGAGCACGCAGCAAGAGTGAGCGATCAAGAAAGTCGATCTGAATTCGCTCTTCAAAGACACTGAGATCATCTAATTCGCCGATCATCTTGTCTAGCTTACCCTGTGAACTCCTTAATTACCAGTACTGCGTTATGACCTCCGAATCCGAAGGCGTTATTCACGGTGATTCGGACATCAGCGGACCTGGCGACGTTCGGCACGTAATCGAGATCGCACTCGGGATCGGGAGTCTCATAATTGATCGTAGGAGGTAGCACCTTGTCACGAATTGCCAAGATGCAGAAGACTGTCTCGATCGCACCTGTGGCTCCCATCACGTGCCCGGTCATGGATTTTGTTGAGCTCACGGCGACGTTATATGCATGTTCACCCAGGATTGTTTTGAGGGCCTTGGTTTCATTTAAGTCATTGAGTTGGGTTCCTGTACCATGGGCGCTCACATAGTCCACTTCAGACGGATCCAGGCCGGCATCGTTTAAGGCTATCTTAATCGCTCTAGCTGCCCCGGCTCCACCTACGGCCGGGGCGGTAATATGAAAGGCGTCGGTCGTTTGCCCGTATCCGGCGAGCTCGCCTAGGATCGTAGCCCCACGTTTTCTCGCACTTTCTAACTCTTCCAGGATAAGTATTGCGGCACCTTCACCCGCAACAAGTCCATCGCGGTTTTTGTCGAATGGCTGGGGCGCGTTTGACGAACGCGATGATGTTGCTCCAGTCTTCTCGAACCCACCGAGCGCCACAGAGGTGATTAATGACTCAGCGCCACCACTGAGCGTAGCATCGAGCTCGCCAGCACGAATAGCCTTATAAGCGTGACCAATGGCATCGTTGCCGGCGGCGCAGGCGGTCGCGATGGTGTTTGATGGACCGTGAATACCGTAATCGATGGCCATCACTCCAGCCGCTCCATTTGGCATGATCATGGCTATCGCAAAGGGACTAATGCGGCGAGTTCCACGCTCCTGCCGAACATGCTCCTGGTCAACCAGAGTGCGGATACCCCCAACGCCGGTCCCTATATAGATCCCGACCCTTTCCCGATTCTGGTCGGTAATCTCCAGGCCTGATTCCTGCATCGCTTCCTTGCCAGCTATAGTCGCCAACTGCTGAAACCTGTCTCTCCTGCGAGCATCGCGTTTGCCAATATAAGTGACTGGATCAAAATCCTTCACTTCACATACGCCGCCCGAGCTGTGATCTCCTTTCTCAATAAGAGTGAAATCACCTATCCCCGATTCGCCGCGAAGTATTGCGGACCAGGTCTCGTCAACGGTGTGGCCTAGGGATGTAATAAGGCCTATTCCGGTGATAACAACGCGTCGGCCGTTTCTCTGGCTGCTTCCTTGCATTTATTCTCTCCTAAACAACTATAGACTTTAGAGATTTTGTTGATTGATTACGAACTTATGGAATCAATTCTGGGTGATCTCAGTGACAGCGATGTACGCAGCTATGTCTTGTTCGTCCTGAACCTGTCGATTGTAAGAACAATCGACACTAATAGAAAAGGGATCACTCTACTAGAGTAGAACACGTAAATCTGACATTCGTTTCGTAGTCAGCCATCGGCATGTTTGTCAACATCAATATCAGGTCGTCGAGGTGATTAGAGCAGGTCCTGATCTCTCTTTTCGGTCCTGCAATCGACGGGAGCTAATTCAGCGGATTGTATTTATTACGACTAGGTGGCAGTTAGTTTTGGGTCTTCGGTCGCCGTCATCCCGGCATTCATTGCTGATTCGAGTTCTGTTCCAGACGACACCTGGTCATAGGCTTCTTCGGGTGAATATTGTTGGGTACCTGGATATAGATTCTCTTGATCCCCCTTGCCCAATATTCCTGCGAATAATAGGAAGAGCAATACCAGCAGTATCACCAGCCACACCCACCATGGGATGCCTACTAGCTGATCCGATGATGGCAGAGTTTGTATCCAAAACAACGGACCTGTCCACATGACCTGGTAAAGGAATCTCATCAAATAATCCTCTGACAGAGACGTTAGCTCGGCGATCTACTTAGCCGAAATATGATGTGCGGTTAAACTCACACACCGGAAAATGGAGCAAGTGCACGCGTTGAAAGCCATGGAGGACAGCACCTAATTATCCGCTTCTGTTGGCCGATAATCCCCCTCTATCCAAGTGCTTAGGTCTTGACCTACTTCCTTCTTCCAGACTGGTACAATCTCCTTTAGCCGGTCTATTCCATAACGAGCCGCCTCGAAGGCGCCCTGATCCCTATGACCTGCCGCGCAAGCTACGACAGTGGTTGTCTCACCGATGTTTAGTTTACCAATTCTTTGGATGATTGCGACGCCCTTGACCAGAGGCCAGCGGTCCCAGATTTCGCTGGCAATTTGGGCCATTTTACCGAGGGCCATCTCTTCATATGCCTCATATTCCAGGTGAATGGTCGTTTTAGGATGACCGGAGCGGCTTGTTTGGCCTCGCACAGAGCCATTGAAAGTGACGATAGCCCCTACTTCCGGCGTGTTGAGACGTCGATGAATCAAAGCCAAATCTACTTCATCGGCCGTGATCGCAAAATAGGTTGGATGATGAAGGCCATCAGCGCCGCCACTTACCGGTGGGAATAGAGCCACATCATCACCGTCTTTAACTCGTGAATCAGGATCAGCATAGGCTTTATTCACGGCGACCAGCACCGTAGGCAGCGCCTGTGCCAGCGATGGGTAGGCATCCTCAACAGCCAGAAGCAACATCTGTACGGTAGCAGGCTCGTCGATCGATAAACTTATCCTATCCCTGCCGATTAGATCTTTCAGGGTAGCAAAAAGGCGTATCTCCACTTCCATAGGCAATTCCGTCGATATTTATGTACGGTTCGATAACAAGACTATCATGCAAGTACTTTAGTCGAATTACGGGATAGTGCGGTTGGCGAGGCTACTAAGACAATATATGGCTGTGATGACTAATCATCGTTGATGAATGTGCCGCTTTTACCACCCTGTTTGGCGACCAGGCGGATATCGGAAACCCGCATACCACGATCGATGGCCTTTGCCATATCATAGATAGTCAGAGCGGCAACAGCAACGGCCGTCAGTGCCTCCATTTCGACGCCTGTCTTGCCAGTCACCCGGGCCGTAGCTTCTATGTCCACCCGATTTTCCCCTGGGTTAGGCGAACATGTGACATCGATATGCGTTATCGGTAGCGGGTGGCAAAGGGGTATAAGATCGCTGGTCTTCTTGGCGGCCATAACCCCGGCTATTTGCGCTACCGAAATGACGTCTCCCTTTTTCAGGTTTCCCTCTATAATAAGCTGCAACGTCTCTGGTTGCATGAGAACAGCACCCTGAGCCACGGCAACGCGCTCTGTATCCGCCTTCTGCCCTACATCCACCATCTTGGCCTGCCCGCTATCGTCGATATGGGACAATTTTCTTGACATGTTTAGATTATAGTTAGCAATGGATTCGCCAGCCACTTCGCCAGAAGATCATCCATATGGGGCGATTTTTTTATCCCCTCACCTGGACGATGCAGTTTTGTCTTGTGGCGGAACCGTCCATCTAATGACCCAAGCCTGTAAGCCGGTGCTTGTTGTTTCAATTACCGCAGGAGATCCACCAGCCGGGGAACTGTCCCCTTTCGCCAAAGACCTCCATGCTCGCTGGCGGCTGGCGGCCGATAGCATAGCCTCGCGCCGGACCGAGGACGTCGAGGCATGTGCTAATTTGGGAGCTGATTGGTTACACTGGCAGGTACCGGATTGCATTTACCGCCGCAACATTGTGAATGGTAAACCACTGTATGATCGCGAAGAGACGCTCTTTGGCGCGATCGATCCTTCTGAGATGGATCTTGTTGCCAACCTTGCCCAACAATTGAGGTCTCTACCCCCTTCTGATTCTGTGTATGTTCCGCTGACAGCAGGTAATCATGTCGACCACCAGCTTACTCGACTGGCAGCCGAGAAATGGCTGGATCCCACATCGTTTTTGTACTATGAGGAGTATCCTTATTCACAGGCGGAAAGTCAGCTGGCGACCGCGCTGGACGATGAAGGAAGGTGGCGTGCTGATGTCGTTCGCCTTGAGCCGGCAAATGTTGAAGCCCGGATCAGAGCCATAGCCTGCTATCGATCTCAGATCAGCACATTTTTCACAGATCTTGAAGATCTGTCCGATCAAGTCAATCGATACATCCGGGAAGTCGGAGGTGAACGTTACTGGAAGAGGACCAGTTGAGCAATCAGTCGCCTCGCTAGGAATTGGCTAGTTTTAGATATCTCCGAACCCTAGCCACATATCTGGTAGACCCATTCCATTCGAACAGCGAAACGCCGGAATCCGGCTCCGAATCGAAGGATACTTTAAAGTATGCTACCAACCAGGAGTATTGGGCGATTGCCGCAATAGATCCTAGGCCATATAATAGGCGACATAATATTTTATCAGGCGTAATTGTCGGATCTTAAATGGATAGCTTAACAACAAAAAAGCTTCCTGAGGAACAAGTCGCTAGTCGCAAGCGCACGACGGCTGGCTTGTTAGAAGCTGGGACGCTTCTTCAGGAACGATACCAGATCATGGGTAAATTGGGGGTAGGCGGATTTAGTTCCGTTTATCAAGCGCGCGATATGCGTTTTACCGACGTAACCCGGCTTTGTGCGGTAAAAGAGATGGTCCATCGCAACCGCAATACGAAAGCTCGGGAACTCGCAGCCAATTCATTCCAACGGGAAGCCAGTATCCTAGCCACACTAAGTCATCCTGCCGTCCCCGATGTATATGACTTCTTCACTGAGGGCACACGGAGCTACTTGGTGCTGGAATATATTCCTGGCAAAGACCTGGAAGCTCTCCTCGAGGATAGAACGACACCCTATTCTGTGGAAACGATCTTGGATTGGGCTCTTCAATTATGTGATGTGCTGGCATATTTGCATAGCCATGATCCAATACCCGTCATATTCCGCGACTTAAAACCATCCAATATCATGGTCGATCCTCATGGCCGTATTCGACTTATCGACTTCAATATCGCAAAGTCCTTCCAGGGCAACGTTAAGGGAACGATGATCGGCACTGAGGGATATTCACCACCGGAACAATACCGGGGCTTGTCGAGTCCTGCTGGCGACATCTACGCCCTTGGAGCAACCTTGCATCATTTGTTAACCTTGCAGGACCCACGTGATGAGCCGCCTTTTTCCTTCCCCGATCGACCAATTCTTGAGGCTAATCCGACTGTCCAGCGCACACTCGTGGCCATCGTTGAGCGATGTCTGTCTTATGAGGCGGACGTTCGCTTTCAGGATGCCGTCGCCCTTCGTGAAGCGTTAATTGACGTTTATAGCGATCTAGGTCCGGTTCCACTAACTGCTTCGCTTACTCAACCTAGGCGGCGAGAACTAGAGGATGCTGTCTTCGCTGCTCGAAATCAAGATTCTGAAGGACCGGCCCCACTATGGGTGTTCAAGTGCGAGGATGAGCTAAGATCATGCGCCTCAGTCACCGAGGGCATGGTGTTTGTCGGAGCTTACGACAACAACGTGTACGCCTTGTCGACAGAGGACGGCAAATTTATCTGGAAATACGCGACGTCAGACAGCATTGCTTCTACTCCACACATCTATCAAGATTCACTCTTTATCGGTTCGGCTGACAGTCATTTATATTGCCTCCATCCGGGAAGCGGTCGACTGAACTGGCGATTTGCGACTGAGGGGCCTATTTATTCATCTCCGCGAGCCAACTATAGCCACGTTTTTTTCGGGTCTGATGATGGTCACCTCTACGCCGTTAATGTAGCCAACGGCCGGA
>JAUVOB010000116.1 GCA_030599405.1 Chloroflexota bacterium
AACTCGTCGTCATCAATAACTAATATAGTCTGCATACTTCTACCCTATCGGTTATTGAGCGTATTAAACTGAATGCACTACAAAAAGATATGGCTCATAAGCTCGTGCAACTATGGCACATCGCTCGTACAAACTTTAACATAATAAATCGAAGATGCAATAAGAAATTGGTTCCGCAACCAGATAACGCCCGGCGTGGGGGGACCTCGAAGCAGACAGCTTATGGATTTGATCGCTGAAGCAGCGAAAGACGACTGCGGCGCCCTATTTTTTCCGAATAATCGGCGAGTTTCTACAGGAGGAGTTTAAGAGGTTCTTCCAAAGTAGCCTTGAACTGCTGCATAAACCTGGCCGCTTCAGCGCCGTCAGTCACCCGATGATCGGCCGATATGGTAGCTTTCATCCGCCAACCGATACCCAATTCACCATCGACGACCACCGGCACCTGTTGGGCAGATCCAACAGCGAGGATCGCCGCATTCGGAGGATTGATGATGGCAATGAAGTGATCTACGTCAAAGGCGCCGAGATTGCTAACCGTAAAGGTTACGCTGTCAAAGTCATCTGGATGACTCTTTCCCCCTCGTACGCGCGCGACCATCGACTTATTGTCGATGGCAATCTGAGTCAGGGTTGACGTGTCGGTGTTCTTCTGCACAACTGTTAGCAAGCCGCCTTCCACGGCTACGGCCGAGCCGACGTTAATTTGCTGGTGTTGGATGACACTATCACCGGCGAAGCTAGCGTTGAGGTTCGGAAAATCCCGTAGAGCGATGGCCGCTGCCTTCACAATCATATCGTTGACGGTGACTTTTTGATCTTCAGGCAGCAAGGCGTTGATCTCCTTGCGTAAGGCAAGGGCCTGACCCATGTCGACATCCGAGGTTACGTAGAAGTGGGGAACCGTGGTCTTGCTCTCCATCATTCTTCTGCCGATGGCCTGCCTTAGCCGGCTCGTGGGAATCTGCATGTCCCCAGCTCCAACCGGCTCATAGTCAGCAGAAGGCATTCTCGCGAGAGCCTTAGCCGCGCCTGCGATATGATCCTCGACATCCGCTTTGCGAATTCTTCCACCAGGTCCGCTGCCGTTGATCTTTGACAGGTCGACCCCTTGCTGCTCGGCGATTCGACGGGCGACAGGCGTGGCTCTAACTCCTCCAGGAAACGTGCCCTGGACGGTTTCCGCCTCAAAAGAGGGAACTACCTGCCCCTTCTCGCTGTCTGCAATCTCATCCAGGCCGGCTATCTGGGTTACCTCACCATCGTCGCCGGGCATTGATTCGAGCAATCCGGCGACATCCTCATCCTTTTCGCCGACGATAGCCAGGTTACCGCCGATGGGCACCACTGCCCCTTCATCCGCTATGAGATGTAGTAGCGTTCCTCCGCTCTGAGCTTCTAGCTCCAGTGTAGCCTTATCAGATTCGATCTCGGCAACAACCTCTCCCTTGGCGATAGTATCACCAAGGTCTTTAAGCCAGCTTACCAAGACGCCCTCACGCATATCAAAGCCAAGTTTCGGCATGACGATAAATTCAGCCATTAGACAATCTCCTTAACGGCCTCAATTACCCTCGGCGCGTTTATCAGGGCAGCTTGCTCCAAGTCCTTTGAATAAGGAAGGGGGACTTCTAGCTGGGCGACGCGTTTAATGGGCGCGTCCAGATAGTCGAAACCTTCTTCCTGTATCCGAGCGGCGATCTCGGAGCCAATCCCATAAGACCGGTAGCCTTCTTCGACGACAACCGCTTTGTAAGTTTTTCTGAAGGATTCTAGAACGGGTCCCATATCAAGGGGTCGAAGGCTGCGTAAATCAACGACCTCGGCCTCGATGCCCTCGTTCGACAGTTGGTTTGCTGCATCCATGGCGACAGATAACCCTTGGGCATAGGCAACGATCGTGACATCAGATCCTTCACGTTTGACATCCGAGACGCCGATGGGAACGATGATCTCTTCGCCCTCTGGGACTTCACCACGAAGTTGGTACAGAGTTGCGTGCTCGATAAAGAGTACGGGATCGTCGGATCTAATCGCGGATTTAAGCAATCCTTTGGCGTCGTATGGCGTACCCGGCGACACTACCTTCAAGCCTGGAAAATGGGCAAAGATGGCGTCAGGTGTGTGGCTATGGGTTGCGCCAAGTTGTCTACCTCCACCACCGGGCGCACGAAACACAACCGGACATTTAATATGCCCACCGAACATATAGTGGACTTTCGCAGCATGGTTGATAATGGCATCCAAGGCCAGAAAGGCGAAGTTGATGGTCATGAACTCCGCTACAGGTCGCAGCCCGTTCATAGCGGCCCCAGCCGCCGCACCGCCGATGACCATCTCGGCAATCGGTGTATCTCGGACTCGTTTCTCACCGAACTCGTCAATAAAACCGCGAGTTACAGCGTATGTTCCACCCCAGACACCGACCTCCTCTCCCATAATGAAGACATTATCATCGCGGATCATCTCTTCGCGGAGGGCGTCAGTTATCGCTTGTCGCATCGTGATTTTCGCCATGTTATGCCTCCACGTAAATGTCAGTGAAAAGTTCCTCTGCAGCCGGCAAAGGAGATTCTTCGGCGAAGATGACGGCCTCTTCTATTTGTTGTTCTACTTCCTGATCGATAGTCTCTAGGCTGTCCTTATCGACGTCCAGATCTTGAAGTATGTGGCGCTCCAGAACGCCAATGGGATCGTCTTCTCGCCACTTCTCAACCTCGTCTTTCGTCCGGTAGCGCAAAGGATCGCCCATGCTATGACCCTCATATCGGTAAGTCATCATCTCGATAAACTGAGGACCCTGGCCTGACCTGGCTCGATCGAGGGCCGCTTTCGAGGATTCGTAGACTTCCAAGACGTCCATGCCATTGACCCGTTGGCCTTCCATTCCGTATGCCGAGGCTTTCTTAATCAACTCAGAGACGGCCGAGGCACGGTCTACGGCCGTACCCATTCCGTACTGGTTGTTTTCGGCGATCCACACCACCGGCAGGTTCCAAACGCTCGCGAGATTGAGCGCCTCATGAAAGTAGCCGATATTGGTCGAGCCGTCGCCAAAGTAGCAGAGGACGGCATTACCGGTTTCCTTGTACTGTTCCGCCAGGGCGATACCTGTCGCCAGCGGTAGATGACCGCCTACAATAGCATAGCCACCCCAGAAGTGTCGTTCGACATCGACCAGGTGCATGGAACCGCCTTTACCCTTACTCACACCTGTGGCTTTGCCTAGCATCTCCGCCATTACGAAGTTCGTGTCCGACCCTACCGCCAAAGCATGTCCGTGATCTCGATAGGCGGTGATGACGTGATCTCCATCCGCTTTGGCTGCGATAGTTCCCACGGCAACCGCTTCCTGACCGATATAGAGGTGTAGGAAGCCGCCGATCTTTCCTTGCTGATATAGTTCAGCGCATCGTTGTTCAAACCGTCTGATGAGCACCATTTGACGGTACCAATCCATCAGAATTGACTTATCCATTTAATTCTCCATTTCGCGCGACCTATGTCGGTCCGCTAATAGCTATTGTCCCGTGCAAGTATAATTGTGCTAACCGGCTGCTCGGCCGGTTGTAATCACAACTACATTTGTCAATCTCGTTTTTCGCCGAGTTGGAAACGAAGTGGACTGGCTAGTTTAGCAGACATGCCGGGGAACGGCTAACAAAATTGGGGTTGGCCGTGGCGAGGATTTCAGACAGATATGGCTCGATTCCCCGTACTTTCCGAAGAACAACCGGGAGGGTGGTTGGTTAGCCTTTCGCGCGTCCACCATCGCCCGCCGAATACCTAGCAGGCCCCTTCAGCAGGCAAACAACATGACTGGGGCTTGTAAGAACAAAGCTAACATCGCTTTCGCGAGAATGGTTGAGGATCTCCTAAGCACCTGAACGGAGATTCAGGCCTTTATCCTAGTAGCAGACCATCTAGACGGCGATGACTGACTTAAGATCGGGGAAGAATTGCTTTACGGTACCTTCGACCCAGCCGTGCAGCGTGACCGGTGCGAGATCGCATCCAACGCAGGCGCCTGACATGTGGACCGTCAGCTGGTCATCTTCGTAAGACACTATATCAACCGCGCCGCCGTGATAATATTCAATGTAGGCGCTGATCACCTCAATCAAGGCTCGCATCCGCTCTTCATCAGAAGCTTCCGTAGGGACACTACTGGTGTCTGGCTCCGCACTCGGATATTGATTGGCCATATTTATTTCTCCTGTTTTTGCGCTAACCGGCTCATGATATCTTGCATCATCGCTGGCGGATCAAGTCAATCGTTCCAGATCGTTCCGTAGGGCAATTGTAACCCGGATTAGAATCAGGGATCAAGATTAGCCAAAATCCTTGTAGATTACCAATGATCGAACCCGCATCTAATCGGTACCAGTCCAACGGCGACAGAAATCCAGACAATTCTTTAGATGCGTCAAAATAACTTCATCCGGTTCTCCCGCATGCAACGCTTCCGGATACAACTCCAGCGTAACGAAGCCCGAGTATCGATCAGCCGATAGGCGTTCAAGGAGACGGTCCAATGGCAGATGCCCATTATCAGGTCGTTGGTGCTCGCGACCGTCGAAATTACTCAGATGAAAATGGGCGATCCGATCGCGAAGCTGCGAATAGACCTTAAGGGGATCAAGGCCCCATGTGCCCAAATGGGTTGTGTCGATCGTTAGCTGGCTGAATCGAGAGAGCTCAGCGACGGTATTCCAATGGCTGTAATTCCAGCGGCGGCCGAACTTCCGGTAGGCAGGCATATTCTCGATACAAAGTTTCACATCCGTGCCAGATTGAAATTCCTGGTAGTTATTCTCTATCCAGTGTCGATATCCGATTTCCGGGTTAGTTGGAGTGGGAACGAATACACGTCTTCCTGGAAATTGGAGGGTGGCATAGCCTACGCGACTAGGTAGATGGTGAACGACAACTTGGGCACCGAGTTGCTCTGCCAACTTCACACAATGGAGAATGCGGGATGGTTGATCGGCCGGCCAACCGGGGAGAACGGGCATAAATGGGCTGTGAATGGCCAGAACGGGTAGCTGGTGGCGTTCAACCAGATCTTTTAGGTAACTGGCCTGGCGGCTCTCCCATCTATGGTCGACGAGCAATTCTAGCCCATCGTAGCCAGCCTTCTCTGCAAGCTGGAAACAACGTTCGATGCTATAAGACCATAGCGATCCGGTGGAGAAGAGAAACCGCATCACCTGAATTCTATCGAGTAGTGTTCGATGGACGCGTCGGGACGCTGCTGCTCGATCCAGGCCACCGCCTTCTCAAGTTTCGCATGGAGATATCCGGCATCGTTTCCGATCACAGCCAAACCAATGACGGCCGTTCGCCAGACGTCGTTGTGATCGATCTCGGCGGCCGATATGTTGAACTCCTTTGGTAGCCGGGTGATGATCGGTTTCAACACTCTCCGCTTCTCCTTGAGCGAATTTACCCCATACAACTGTAGCGTAATGAAGCACGTGCCTACTTGCATATTCAAATCCTATATAATGGCGGTCGGCCGGGCCTGAACTTGCCTAGATTATAGGAGGATTAGTAGGGCGTGGCGAAACAGCCTGGAAGGTATTTAATTATCAGGTTGTAATGGCATTGTACCAGAGGAAACGAGTGTTCCTTGAAACAAAAAGCGATCCAATATCGTATACATTATTGGAAGAGGCCCGTCTGAACGACGGGGTGAGTTTTACGGCCGCTTGGTGACTACGATTGATAACGCCGGGCTAGCCAAGGAAAACACAAGCATTTGATCCGTAAATGAGTTCGGTTGGTCTTTCATGACTAAAAAACAGGGAATGTGAACATGGAGAAAGAGGCGAATCCACGCCGCGGTCGCGGCCTCATCATTGTGCTATCTATCCT
>JAUVOB010000124.1 GCA_030599405.1 Chloroflexota bacterium
AAGATAACGAGCAAATCCCATCCACGATCCTCTATATCGAGCATAGCTTCCAGCTGCTGCTGGGGATCCATCTCATAAGCGGATGGACTGGCCAACCGGTTGTCGACGGTGTAGACACGGAGGACTCGCCCGTCACTTCCAGCCATTAAGCCACACCCCTCATGAGGGTATGACTTCTTCAGATGCTCCAGCGTCAGGCGGTAATCCGATCGCGTGATCCGCAGCCGCCGCAACGGTTGGTGCGATTCAGATTCCGCCATCGGTCATCGAGCGAACGTCTAACAGTCGGTCAGCATCCTCGACACTCAGAAAGCCCAGGTCAACGACTACTTCGCGAACCGTTCTACCTGTTCGCATCGCTTCTTTAACCACCTCCGCTCCTTTGGCGTAGCCGATAACGGGATTGATAGCGGTCACCAGTATTGCGTTCTTGGCCAGCCAAAGTTCCGCTTTTTGTCTATTAGCGCTGATGCCGCGGACGCATTTATGCGTAAAGGTATCGACGGCATTTATTATGATGTCCATACTCTGGAAGAGATTGTAGCCAATGATGGGCATCATGACGTTCAGTTCTAGCTGACCTGCCTGTCCTGCAAGGGCTATGGTGACATCATTGCCCATAACCTGGAACATGGCCATATTTAGCATTTCTGCCATCACCGGATTCACCTTGCCGGGCATAATCGAAGAACCAGGTTGGACGGCAGGGAGGTGAATTTCATCAAGTCCGGTACTCGGACCAGAGGACAAGAGTCGAAAGTCGTTAGCAATCCGGATTAAATCCTGGGCAAGTGTTCTCAGGGAACCGCTAAAATGAACCATATCTGCCATGCTCTGCATCGTCTCGAACAGGTCATCAGATTCGACAAGCTCTAGACCTGTAAGCCTGATAAGCGACGTAATCATTCGTCCATGGTATTCTGGATGGGCATTTAGCCCAGATCCGGTTGCTGTTCCACCGATACCCAGTCGCCGCAAACCTTCTGCATTATCTTTGATCTTGCCCCGATCCCGTTCTACAGCACGAGCATATGCGTTGAACTCCTGCCCCAGTCGAACCGGAACGGCATCCTGTAAATGGGTCCGACCGCTTTTAACCACATCATCAAAAGCGTTTGCTTTGTCCCGGAGAGAGTTCACTAATCCGTCCAATGTATCTAGCATCTCATCTAATCGCCAGAGACAGCCCAACCTTATTGCGGTAGGTATTGTGTCGTTGGTAGACTGAGCCATATTTACATGGTCGTTTGGGTGCACGGGTTTGACCGACGAGGTGAGACCAAATCCAAGTAGTTCGTTTGCCCGGCTAGATATCACCTCGTTGACATTCATATTATGACTGGTTCCTGCCCCTGCTTGGATGGGATCGACCACGAACTGATCGTCCCAACGGCCATCGATAACCTCGTCAGCGGCGTCCATTATCGCTTCGGTTATAGCCGATCCCGTGAGTATCTGCTCGCCGATCTCCACATCATGCATGAGAGCTAGACCATTGTTTACCTCGGCAGCACAGCGTTTGATCACCGCCATACCCCAGATAAAAGCCTCGTATTGCCTGAGACCAGTAATGGGAAAATTATCTACGGCTCTCTGGGTTTGGGCTCCCCAATAGACATTACTAGCGACCTTGACCTCTCCTAGCGAATCTTCTTCAATGCGGTATTCGGTCACTTGCACCTCTCTTAACCCCTAATCGCAGGACCGCGTAGAACTACCGTCTGAACAACATCTAAAGTAATTTCTTTGTTTGTGTCAGGAGGCCGTAAGGGCTATGTATATGGAAAGTGGTCACCACTGCTCGCTAAGAGCAGAGGTGACCACTCTATTTGTTTTGGGCGAGTGCATACCCCCATATCGTTAGCAGACTGGGCGGTTATGGCACCCTACATATCAAGAGCGTCGTAGCCAGGGCCTTCTGTAAAGAAATCATAATGAGGCGTGATGTCCTCAGTAAAGTCAAGGACCTCGCCACCTTCCAGTTGCTTGGCGTTTAGAACCTTTACGGGATGGCCGTCAACCTCGCCCTCAAACGGTTGACCATCGGGCAGTAAATCCTTGGTATTGACGATCCACTGACCGGGCTGTATCTCGTAATCAAAGGGTACTTCTTCTTCGGGAAAGATGGCTTCGTACGGGCACTCAGGTACACATGCGCCGCAGTCGATGCAGGTATCTGGATCAATATATAGCCAGGGCCATTCGGCCTCAGGCAGTCCCAGAATCATGCATTCGACGGGGCACACGTCGATGCATGCTGTATCGCGCAAGCACAATCTGGTGACAATGTGGGTCATGAAGATTCTCCTTTTTCTCCAAACAGCTCTTGACCTACCAAGAGCAAATACTCAACCCATATTACTTGGTGGCCGCGTAATTGGCTGCAACTTGCGCCCAATTAACAACGTTCCACCAAGCGGCGATGTAATCACCGCGACGATTTTGGTAATTTAAATAATAAGCATGTTCCCAAACGTCTAGTCCCAATAGTGGAGTTTGACCATCCATAAGAGGGGTGTCTTGATTAGCTGTTGAAGTTACAGCAAGATCGCCATTTACATCTACGAATAACCAAGCCCAACCCGATCCGAATCGGGACATCGCCGCCTTACTGAAAGTATCCTTGAAATTATCGTAGTTACCAAAAGCCTCGTCAATAGCTACCGCCAGTTCTCCAGATGGTACGCCACCTCCATCTGGACTCATAATGCTCCAGAATAGACTGTGATTGGCGTAACCGCCACCATTATTCCGAACAGCGGTGCGTATGCTTTCCGGTATTTCGTCTAAACTTCCAAGTATTTCGCCGATGCTTTTCCCTGCAAGATCTGAGTAACCCTCGATAGCTTTATTGAGATTGTTCGTATAAGCCGCGTGGTGTTTGCCGTAATGAATGCCCATGGTGCGACCATCAATATAAGGTTCTAAAGCGTTCTCTGAATAGGGCAGCGGGGGAAGACTGAATGCCATAAATCACTCCTTTCTGTCTATGCGTGGGGTTGTGAGAACTGTGCGTGTGTTCGTGCCATTAGATCGAATGTTAAGACGATCCGTCCTGTTGAACCAACATCCAATTCGCCAGTTCAGTGGATCCATTCTAGCTACAGTAAACCCCTTTGTCAACAGGATTAGCGCGCTCAAAAACACATAATCTCAACAGATCTACGCACCGCTAAAAAGGACCTGCAATATTATTCGTTCTGGTCAGAACGGAACGCGATTTCGATATGGTAAACGCCCTATTGCTTATGCAACGCAAATGCCCCACCAACCATTTTCTAACATTTCCATTCTATTCTTTGATCGCATTTATCCGGCGAGCTTCTTGCTCGCTGGTTTTGATGGAAATCTACGTACTAGGAGAGAGTATTTATGAGCAAGATAGTGGGAATTGACCTAGGCACGACCAACTCGGTCGTGGCGGTCATGGAAGGTGGAGAAGCCACCATCATATCAACTTCTGAGGGTGGACGATTGGCGCCGTCGGTAGTCGCCTTCAACAAGAACGGCGAAAGGCTCGTCGGACAAACGGCCAAGCGCCAGGCAACGATTAATCCGGAAAATACCGTCTTTTCGGTGAAGCGGTTTATCGGCCGTCGATTCAGCGATCCAGAAACGAAATCAGAACAGGAACGTGTTCCGTTCCGTATTGAGAGCGGTCCTCAAAACGATGTAAGAGTCAACATTCCGAATGCGGGCAAGAGCTACACTCCGCAAGAGATATCGGCGATGGTGCTCGCCAAGCTCAAGAAAGATGCCGAGGATTATCTTGGACAGCCTGTTAACCAAGCGGTTATCACCGTGCCTGCTTACTTCAATGACAGCCAACGACAGGCAACTAAGGACGCCGGCCGGATCGCCGGATTGGAAGTACTGCGAATCATCAACGAACCAACGGCGGCTGCGCTAGCTTATGGGTTAGATAAGAAAAACGACGAAACGATTTTGGTCTTCGACCTTGGCGGTGGCACGTTTGATGTGTCAGTGCTTGAAGTTAGCGAAGGGCTCGTGGAGGTGAAAGCTACCAACGGCGACACACACCTAGGTGGAGATGACTGGGACAAAGCCATAACTGATTGGGTTGTTAGCCAGTTTCTGGCGGACCAGGGCATTGACGTTAGCCAGGATCGGCAGGCTCTGCAAAGGGTGCGCGAGGCATCCGAAAAGGCCAAGATCGAGTTGTCGAGCACGATGCAGTCCGAGATCAACCTGCCTTTTGTTACCGCTGACGCCACTGGGCCGAAGCACCTGCAGATGGCGTTGACTAGAGCCAAGTTTGAACAACTCACTGACCAGCTTGTTGAGCGATTGAAGAAGCCTTTTAATCAAGCCTTGGCAGATGCCGGCATCGAAACTAGCGAGTTGGATGCTGTTGTTCTGGTGGGTGGTGCGACGCGTATGCCCATGGTGCAGGAGTTGGTCAAGCAAATAACCGGCCAGGATCCCAATAAGAGCGTTAATCCCGACGAGGTGGTCGCTCTCGGTGCGGCATTGCAGGCAGGTGTTCTTGCCGGAGATGTCAATGATGTACTGTTGCTTGATGTAACGCCGCTCAGCCTCGGCCTGGAAACCCTAGGCAGCGTCATGACGACGCTCATCCCGCGGAATACTACGATTCCGACGCGTAAATCTGAGATTTTCAGTACCGCCGAGGACAGCCAGACGGCCGTCGATATACACGTCCTGCAAGGAGAACGACCAATAGCGGCTGACAATTCAACATTGGGCGTGTTCCGGCTGGAAGGCATCCCGGTGGCGCCACGTGGTATCCCGCAGATCGAGGTGGCCTTCGATATCGATGCTAATGGCATTCTGAACGTTAGCGCAACCGATAAAGCAACCGGCACGAGCCAACATATTGCCATCACTGCCTCCACAAATCTGAGTGATCTGGAAGTGGAAGACATGGTTAAGCAGGCTGAGCAGCACGCGGCCGAGGATAGGCGGCGTAAAGAGCTGATCGAAGCCCGAAATACGGCCGACCACGTGCTATACCAGGTTGAAAAGAATCTCAGTGGCTTGAACGGACAGGCACCAGACCACCTACGGCAACCACTGGAGGCGAAGATCGCCGATCTGAAAGAAGCCATCGTAGGCGAAGATTCAAACCGTATCCGCCAGCTAACGGAGGAAGTACAGCAGGCGAGTATGGCCATCGGTGAAGCTGCCTACCAGACTGGCGCGGCTCAGAACGGCAATGGCGCTGCTGAAAATGGTGCTTCAGAGATGTTCAACGATGACGAAGATGTCGTCGAAGGTGAATTTGAGGCAGCATAAGGGAAACCTCTGAAGTTTTGATACTTTGCGGGGATGAGAATTTCATCTTTGTGAAACGATCATCCCCGCTCACGAACCGAACAGGATGTTCGGCCTACAAGATCACCGACTATCCGTTAGCCCCGTAGAACGAGCAAGGATGTTCGGTCTACAGGATAAACGAGGAAGGCTGTTCGGATTGCTTACCGTTTTTTGGGGGGTCCTTAACGGCCGTTCAGGTAATTTTTGAGAACCTGGCCCGTGTATGAATGAGCCGTAGCGGCAACTTTCTCAGGAGTGCCCTGAGCGACAACCTCCCCACCCTGGTCTCCGCCCTCAGGACCTAGGTCGATGATGTGATCAGCTACTTTGATGATGCC
>JAUVOB010000370.1 GCA_030599405.1 Chloroflexota bacterium
GTAGAAAACCAGGGAATTAAGGTGAGCCCCGGCATTGATTATGCCCAGATACCGGCCAATACCGAGATCGAATTCATCTCGGTGAAAGGTGGAGTGCGCGAAGGCGTGTTGTGGTATGGCGACCTCCGGACAGGAGCTGGGCGCAGAGCGACGCTGCTGCCAGATGGGGCAACCTTGACCGACGAAACGGTGGATCCCATCCCCATCTCTCAGCCAAAGGGATTTCTATTCGAGCCGGATGGCGCCGTGATCCGGGCCCATCTGGTGGAACAGCTGGCCCACCACCTCGGTGCGACCAAGATCGACAACGATATCGCCTACCTGACGGCCGGGCAAGCGCAGGAAACGCCCTTCGCCCGTTGCTACGCCCTGGAGGATGCCATGCCCTTTCAGCTAAAAAGGCTCCGGGGATATCTGCGGGAACGTAACGTCGGCCGGCTGACTATCAAGAAGCGTGGCTCACCCCTAGATCCCGACACCTTGCGCAAACAACTTCGCCTACAGGGTGACGAGGAACGGGTTATCTTTCTCACAAAAGTGAAGGGTGAAGCTACGGTGTTAGTCGGCCGGGCTTGGGCATGAGCCATCAATATCCACCCCTTCCTGAGCATAGTCCAGCAACAGGCGGCCGGTACTGCAGGCCACGTCCAACGCCGGGTTCACCACTTTCCTGGATAATTCGGAGAAAGTACGGACGGCTAGACCACTTAGAGGTATCCCCGCGCAGTAAATCCCAATATCTGACGATCATGCCCTGATAATCATAGGTTTGTTCTGACATATCTGCTCCATGCTGGGAGATTGACCGTATGTTACTTGATGGTGAAGAACAGGAAAAAGTCGAACTCATCACCATCTTCAAGACTGCCCTCAATTACATTGGTGTGAAAGGCAGCGCGCAGCGTACGCACTCAGATGGCTGCGGTCAACCGTTGATAAGCGCCCCGGCATCATAGACTGGGCAACGCACCGCTAGCAAGTGTTTTCGCAGTTCGAGCGAGGGAGAAGGTTAATACGCCGGCTACAGAGGCACCGCCCCTTCCTTTGATTGGACAGTATAAACCGCACAAATATCCACGTACGTTCCGTTCTCCCAACCCTGCAGCGTATTCTCTGCCCGGCGAGGCACATCCGAGTAAAAAAGATGTAGACCAAGCGTAGGCGACGCATCCGCTGAGGCGGCTTGCTGTTTGCGCCCTCTCTCGATCGAGTGCTGTGTTACGTCATTCCAAGCGAACTCCTTGAATCCAGTCTCGGTCATCATCTGCCGGAAGCTATCAGATGTAGACAGGAAACTCACGGCTGGGCTGTCAGCCCAAAAGACCGGGAACAGCGTCTCTTCCTTCGAGCCGGACATTAAGGCCTCCAGAGCCAAGATGCCATGGCTCTGCAGCACCCTGTGCACCTCCCGAAAAACCCGGTTCTTATTCTTGATATTCATGATCGCATTTTGTGTCCAAACGGCATCAAAAGCCCGTCTTCATAGTCGAGATCGAGCGCATTTCCCACGCGAAAAGAAACACGATCGCTAAGGCCAACCCTTTCAGTAAGCATCTGTGCCGCCATCACGAACGCATCGGTGATATCAAGGCCGGTCACTTTGCAGCCAAAATCTGCGGCCAGGGTACGTGCCGGTCCTCCCATTCCGCTGCCGATGTCAAGTACTTTCATGCCTGGCTTTAGACCCGCTAGATTGGCGAGCACACGAGTCGCATCTCTCCCGCCAGAATGAAGTTGGTCAAATCGGGACAAGTCGTCGAGCGTCAATGCATCAACGTCGATCCCTTCGTTTACAAATGCGTCGAGGATGATGTCGTTCAACTCCTCCTGGCCATACTGCTTATTGATGGACGCCGAATAATCGGTCATGTTGTCTCTCCTTTTTCACTCCATTGTGATCAAAAATTCTTCAAGTAAAGAGTATGCAGTCCCCGTAGAATCAGTCGTCGCCAGCCTGCGCGAATGATGAAAGGCAGACTCCCGATAGCGAGTATCTTCGAACAAGGCGGCGACTGCTTTATGAACATCTTGAGGATTGGCGCTTGATCGTGGAACAACTTGAGCTAGGCCAAGTTTCTTGGCTTTTGCAACAACACCCGGTTGATCAAGATCCCAAGGTAGTAGCACCATAGGCACACCATATGTCATTGCTTTGCTAAATATCCCGTGACCCGCATGGTTAATGACAATCGAGCTCTATTTCAGTACCGGAGAATGAGGTACAAAACCCGCGATCGTTGCGTTTTCAGGAAGATTGCCTAAGTTGACGCGTATATCTTCGTCAAGCTGGGTCAACAACGCTCGGACAGGACGGTTAGCAAGTGCCTGAAGCGATGAGCCGATTACTTTTTTCGTCACAAAGTACCCTAACTCGATGTCCTTGGTTCCTTAGGGCACAAGCAAGCGCAATGGCGATCAATCCCCTCCGCCCTTGGCGCTGAGAATAAACAGAAACGAGTTACTCTTCGCCATTTTTGATTTTCCTCACTGGGATATCCTCTGCGTCCTAACGTTTTGTTCACCTGCGAGAATAGTTTTGCCATAGATCATTAGAATTCATGCAGGAAGAACCAGCAATCGAACATGATTAATGCTGCGAAGAGATCTGAACCCACCTCGAAGGATTTAGACAGGCAACAGCCGTAATCCCTTATGCTGTCTGGGCATGGTGGATAGTACAAGGGTTTATAAATATTCTGTTGGAAAAATGAGGATACGCCATTCTTGGCTAATTCGTGTCGGCTGGGGACTTGCCGACAGGAGTCGGCTTGGCCGA
>JAUVOB010000150.1 GCA_030599405.1 Chloroflexota bacterium
AGCCGTCACACCTGGTCAGCGAATTCAATATACTTTAGACGCTGTCAGATACGCGGAACAGAATTGGCCATTCGTCGAAATGATGGCAATTTGGTCATTTAGGTACCCTGCCCCGACAAAAAGCTACATGGACTATTATACGTTACTAACCCCAGAATTTGTTAATAAACCCATCTACGACGCACTAAGGAACTTCAGCGGAAATTAGAGATTGCGATCCTGATTCTCCTTCATAGCTAGGTCTTTATCATGAGCGCACTGATTCAAAGCATATAGGAGGGACGTATAATTTTTTATGTCAAGTAATTGACTAGCTCTCATGTGAATCTTCAATAGAAGGATGCAAAAAATTTGAATGAATTCGGTTATTAATTTCCTACGACGATTGATTTTTACCAGCTCAGTGCTTCTACTCGCCACCGGTATCGTTAGCGCCTGTAACGATTCTTCAAATACATGGCAACGTATACAGGACTCTGGAACGATACGAGTTGGTTTAGATCCCACCTATCCTCCGTTTGAATCGCTGGAGGACGGCGAACTCCAGGGAATCGATGTCGACCTAGCCAGCGCCCTAGCCAATGATTTAAACCTGCGAGTGAGCTTCTCATACTTCGGCTACGATGGCCTCTACGACGCCCTGTATACAGACCAAGTCGACATTCTGATGTCTGCCATGGTGGTTCTGCCAGAAAAGACCAGAGACTTTTCATACGGTCTTCCCTATTACGATGCCGGTCAGATTCTGATTTCACGAGTGGGAGAGGAAATCAATAATCCGGATTACATAGAGAACAAGACTATAGCTGTCGAATTAGGCGCGGAAGGACACACACTTGCCAATCAATGGAAACGAAATAAGACGAATTTGGTTGTGACGCCTTACAAGAGTGCCGAGGAGGCACTAGAGGCTGTAGTCAATCTAGATGCTGACGGCGCAATCGTCGACAGCGTCTCCGGGCGATTATTCGTTGCTCATTCGCCCAATCTTGAATATGGTGAACAGTTTTTAACGACAGAGCCATATGCACTGGTTGTTCGCAACGAGGATAATGACCTTCTCAAGCATCTCAATGATAGTTTTGAAAAACTCAAGTTTAGTGGAACGCTTGATCGCATATTTGGCCAATGGCTTGATCACGTCGACGCCAAGCCTCGGTAACTATGAATATCAACGTGTGCTATACTTTGAAGGTGTCAGCATCGATGTTTGGATGAGCACTTGACCTCGCTAAAAAGGAGAATGCCAAGATGAAAAAAGAGCCATTGCCAGATATGTACGGAAAGATCCAGGATGAGTCCTCCATTCTCGGCGATCTGGCGGGAAAAATACCCGGCTTCAGTGGCTATATCGAGAGGAGTCGCAGGCGTGAAGCTGACCAGATTCTTCGCGAGACTATCGCTTCTCGACTCGAGGCCTCAAGACTGACATTATCTAACGTACACCAGGAGCTTAGTCGCGACATCGTGAAAGCGATGGATCACGCTGAACCACTAGGTCGAGCGGATACCCGACTCGTGGGATTGATCGGCAAGGTGCGAGATGCTCCGCAAGGTTATGCTGGCTTCTTCGATGCGGTCAAGATCAAGGAAGACGACTTGGCCGGGATATATGCATTCGACGAATCTATGCTCGCCTATTGTGATCAGATAAGTGCTGATGTCGATTTGGCCGAGAAAGCAACACTCGACGACGGAGATATCGATAATGCCATTCGGACTCTCGATAGCACTCTAAGGGAAGCGAACGCGACATTCGATTCACGTCAGGAGATCCTCTCTGGGGTATCTTGACGGTCCTGGACGTCGATTCACTGCACCTTTGTGCCATATTTTTGTCAAAATTACAGTATGCGTATTGGAACACTCATAGTCCATAGACAATTTAGGTGAGGAGATAGAGAAATGCCCCGAATTTTCGACCGAGTTATTGCAGAACCTTGGTTAAGAGATGAGATCGTTCAGAAGTTCCCTAAGGGTGGACCTGGTGATATTCGACTGGGATCGCCTTGCATCGTGAATCCGGGCGAGGTTGCGGTTTTCGTCCGGAGTGGCGAGGCATTGGGAACCTTTCAGCCCGGTACCCACGTCCTTACGACCGCTAACCTTCCCCTCCTGGAAAAGATCGTTGGCGCCGCTTTTAGCGGTGACACGCCCTTTACGGCCGATGTCTATTTCATCAAGACAACCGACATGACATTTAAATGGGGAACCACAGGTCCGATTATCGTCGAACACGTCAAACGTCCCCCAGGCGCGAGCGCCATTATCGGGAATGGAACCTATGTGTCCAAGGTTAGAGAACCCTGGCGTTTTTTAATGGCAATGGATGCATTCCGAAATAGCGTTCGCCTACCACAGCTAAAAGACCGTCTTGATCCCATGTTGGGCGTCATGATGCAGGATAAGTTAAGTGAATTGGCCATTGCGAAGAATCTTGGACCCGCCCAGCTGCAGTCTTTCTCGCAAGATCTAAACGATATTCTTATCGGTATGCTGCAGACCGATTTCGACGCGATAGGCATGTCGCTCATCGACTTCAACATTAGAATGGGATTGCACCCAGACTCTTTGGAAGTCGTAACGCGCATGGGCTATGGGACAAGCTACACCCAAATGAAGACGCTCGATGTCGGCATGGCAGCGGCCGAGAGCGGATCAGGGAGTGGTCTTGGCGAGCTAGGTATCGGCATGATGGGCCTGTCGGCGATTCAGCAACAGCAGACGATGCAGCAGCAGCAGCAAGCCACCCAGCAACCGGTGCAGCAACAAGCAGCTGCGGCAAGCCAGATACCATCTGTAATGACACCAGCGCAGGCCGCTGAATTCGTTCAGGTCTCTGAATCTGATATCGTGGAGGCGATCGAAGCCGGGGATCTTAAAGCCCGCAAGATCGGCAAAGTTTATCGCATTAGTAAAGAGAACCTCGAATCATTCCTGGCTGGCTAAAGAAGTCTGATTCTTTTTACTTTCAGGTTCAATTGGCCGCAAATCAGCGAATTTGCAGCATCTGCTCCCAAATCTGACCGATTTGGCCCTCTTCAAGCCCGGTACTTAGCATCCAGCCTAGTAAAGTCGCGCAGTCGCGACTGAAATGTGAGCTGGACTCGTAGCTGATCTCAGTGGGCTTGCTCCAGGAGCCGTTAGACTCAGTTTGAGATGGTGCCAGGATGAGGATCGCATCATCCGTTAACGCGCGCATGTTGGCTATGTGTACCGAGATTGGATTCTCGGAGTGGACAACGTGGAACTCCATCAATCCGAATCTCGCGCGCTTTAACGCCCGCGTAAGGGATGCCCATGCTAGTTGATCCCAATGGTGAAACGTGAAGGCTAGTCGTCCGCCATCCTTCCTTAGCACGCGCCGGCATTCGAGAAAGACCTGGCTCATGATTTGCAAATAACGTCCATCATTACCGCAACCATCGGGCGTATTCTGCGATGGAACAGGACTAGCTTCAAGACTGTAGTCCCAATTGATGTCATATTCCCCCTCTTCACCGATCATTTGCTTTAGCCAAACCCGGAAGAAGCTCGATAGATCCGCATATTGGACGCTGTCATAATACGGCGGATCGGTCACGATGAAATCAACCATGCCATCGTCTAGAGGTAACTTCGTAGCTGAGATTTGACGCACAAGAAATCGTCGCTGCCCGGCCAAGAGCTCGGATGCTTCGAGTACCTCCTTACCTTGGTCGACTTCACCCTTGACATCTTGAAACCTCTCCGATTTCGCTCCAAGAATCCGCTCGCGCGGATTCAATGACCAGCGCCTTGCCTTCTGCACGCGATCATAGAACAGCTTTTCCAGTGTCCCTGAAGTCCGTGCAGGATAAACGGGATTCGCCTCGAGAGCCGTGTGCGGAAATGAGTAGGCATGGTGTGAAAAGGAATGACGTATCGCACCAGCGCGGCGTTTTCCGGCCCCCTTATATCCACACAACATGGAGTTGAATTCGAGTGATGTTGAAACAAGGAGACTGAGAAACCGTCGTTCTGGATTATCCATCTTCCGCAGAAGATCGATAGCATGGCGTAGATAGAGAACTTGCCGGCTAGAGAAAAGGTCGGCGTATGTCCTAATTCGCTTCCGAATCAAAACTGCGCTTTTTGGTCCTTCCATTATCTCTAGAGTTTCATCGAAGCGAACACTTTTTCGATGCCGGTCCGCTTTTTCGAGAATCGCCCGATCATAGGCATCTATGGATCCAAAAAGCATACCATGTTCGCTACAATCGCTGATCTTAGCCAGTGGAGCGTAGCGTTTATATAGGGGCAAATCTGTCCTATCCTGATACGGTTTGTCACAGTGAGGGCAAGTTCTTGATCCTTTCATGACCAGCCGAGGACTTCTTCCCGCGAACGAGCAATTACATTTGTTGCCTGCCTCAGAGACCGAATGGCAAGTTGGGCACAGGCTGATTCGGCGACCATCCGATTCTTCGCGCAGCAGCAGTGAATCCACCATGATGACGTCTTCACAGCTACACCGGCGTCGGTGTCCATAAAGCATGTATCGCAGGGCCGTCTCTCTAGAACAACTCGGGCAGCGGGCCGTAAACAGCGGCGCGAGAAATTCATGTAGCTTGTTATGAAGCTTCGTATATGCTGCCTCAAGCCTGGGCAATTCTGTATCTGACAACGATGCCTTTGCCTGAATGACGGGAATTGGATCAAGATCGAATCCGATAACATTAGCACCCATCCGGATTGCCTCGTGAAGGGTAGTCCCACCACCCATCATCGGATCCAGTACGATTTTTCCTTCTAAACCTCCACCTTCGTAGTATCCACTTTGCCAATCGTCTGCTACCAGATGCTTAAGAATTAGACGAAAGGTAGTACCGCATCGTCGAGCCCACCATTTATGAAGATACGTGTTAGGCCTATAGAGATGTTTGTTATAAGACTCGAGTCGGGCTAAGTCATTTGCTAACTGAACGTTAAATCTTGGGGAGTGTGGCAAGTTAATTCCTTGAGATAGATTGCGGCGAACAAGGCGCAGAGCCTACATGGCGGCTCACGTTCCGCCAATATCTGAGGTACATCGTCGTTATTTTTTTGAGACGCATACGTCGGGATTATTGCCTCACGTAATGTTATTAGCCGATAATCGTTGTCTCCCCCATGTATGCTATTATACTGCTACATTTCCATTTTTCCCTTGTTTATTGAGCGATGAGTGTGTTAGGCGACTACGGAAGCAAAAAGTATCAGATCTACAGGTACCTATCCAGATC
>JAUVOB010000054.1 GCA_030599405.1 Chloroflexota bacterium
CCAGTTGCCCCTGCCAGAAAAGATCTACGACTTTTGTTGGACCATTGCGGTGCTTGGCGATGTTTATCTCGGCGATGTTAGGACGTTCGCTTTCATCGTGGTTATAGTATTCGTCCCGATAAATAAACATGACAATATCTGCATCTTGTTCAATAGAACCGGAATCTCTAAGATCCGCCAGCATCGGTCGTTTATCGGTCCGTTGCTCGACGGCACGGCTGAGCTGTGAATTCGCAATTACCGGAACATCCAGCTCCCGTGCCAAGCTCTTTAATCCCCGAGAAATCTCGCTTATCTCCTGGACCCGGTTACCGTATGGTCGTTCGGTTATCATTAGTTGAAGATAATCGACCATGATTAGATCGATCCCGTGTTCGGAGTAGAGGCGTCTACACTTGGTTCTCAGTTGCAGTGGTGATATCGAAGGCGTGTCGTCGATGAAGATTTGGGTTTCTGATATCCGGCCAACGGCTTCGTAGAAGATAGGCCATTCGTGCTCTTCAAGATCGCCTCGGCGAAGTCTCTGGGAGTCGATTCTCGTCTCAGCTGCGATCATGCGCTGCACCAGTTGCTCAGCCGACATCTCCAAGCTAAACATGGCGATCCGTTTGCCATAGCGACGGGCTGCTGCCTGCCCGATAGCCAGCTGGAGAGCCGTTTTCCCCATACCGGGTCTGGCGGCTATTATGATAAGATCTGACTTATTCAATCCCCCGAGAAGTCGGTCGAGATCGGTGAAGCTCGTCGGAACGCCGATAATATCGTCGCCTCGTTCATGCAATTCTTCTATGCGGTCCAGATATGCGCGCGCGACTTCTTTTACGGCCACGAGGTCTCTTGTTGTTCGCTCCTCGCTGATGCTGAAAAGAGCCTGCTCCGCGCGATCGATTGTTACACCGATATCCTCATCTTGTTCAAAAGCGAGATTGGCAATGGTGGTTGCCGCCGTAATCATACGGCGGCGAACAGAAGCCGCTTCTACAATATGACCGTAATGTTGGGCATGGATCGACGTGGGAACGATGTTGAGCAAGCCAATGATGTAAGCTTCCCCGCCGACTTCCTCCAGTTGATTGCGGCGGCGCAGTTCATCGGACAGGGTTATGAGATCAACAGGTTGCCGGCGACCGTTCAGGGTTAAAATACAGTCGTAAATCCACGAGTTTTTTTCTCGGTAGAACGCATCGGGTCGGAGAAAGGAAGCTACCTCGAATATCGCATCGCTATCGATTAGCAAGGAGCCTAGCAGAGCTTCCTCTGCGTCAACATTACTGGGGGGTAGGCGATCTGTTGCGTCCATCCGTTAATCAAATAGTGACTTGTAGCGCTACTCGTCGCCCTCGAAATCCTCAAAGTCCAACGTATCTACGAAATCCTTGAATGCATCCAAGCTCTCGCCATCTTCCTGTCCGACCTCATCTTCAACATCCGATTCGGGAACGATCCCTGCTTCGTCGAGGACAGGCTCATTTACAAAGATTGGTACTTTAGCCCGGACGGCAATGGCTATGGCGTCCGAAGGCCGGCAGTCAACCTCGAGCATTGTTCCGTCCACATCGATGAAGAGGCGGGCATAAAAGACCATCTCCCGTAGTTCGTTTATCAGAATATGGGATACATTTCCTCCCATCTCGCTAATGACGTTTTTTAGTAGGTCGTGGGTTACGGGACGAGCAATTTCCATATCTTGTAGTTCGATGGTTATGGCTTCAGCTTCACACGGTCCAATCCAGATCGGAAGCTGGCGCTCACCATCCATGTCGCGCAGCATGACGATTCGATGCTGAGAGATGAGACTGATACGGATGCTGTCAATTACGACCTCAATCATATGATACCCCTTTTTACCCTGCCTGTTTTTGGTTCTGGCTTAAGCGGGATCCATATTGGATTGCGAATTAAGCCTTGGGAGAGACGCCTTGATACCCTCTCAGAGGAGTGGCAATTTACGCCGTTTCAATCCGAATGCCAGCTTTCTTGGATTCGTTTTTGGGCAGAGTATCCCGCTTGCGCCCACTCCAAAACCTATGTGCGGGCATTGTAGCATAAAAACATAAAATCAACAGCCGCAAGTAGAAGACAGAGTGGTGATCGATCTCGCAGTCTGAGACCAATAAATCGTCCTCTTGGCTGTCGAAAACAATCGGCTATACGGTTATCGAGCCAGAGTCCAGCGACGTCCCTCACCCAAGGTAAGTTCAATCTGGACGAGCGATGGATCATCCGATTTCGAACCAAGTAACGTGGCTCGATTTCCAATCAATTCAATCTGTTGCGCCTCGTATCCCATGTCGCTAGCTGTTAACACAATGTCTAGATAGGCCAGAGCTAGAGGATCAAGAAAAGCTCCATTGTTATTGAGAACGCGCACCACGCTATCCAACAAGGCGTTTGCTCGACCATAATCTCCTTGCCGTAGGGCGGAACCCGCTGAAACAAGTATTGTCTCTAGGGCGATATTTACCGGCGACCCCATATGACGGCTAAAGTCGGCTGTTGTTCCCAGCCTCTGGGCGATTTCTGGATCTGGCAACCAGGCTGTCCAATAGTATGCGGATGGATCAAAAACCGCCTGATAGCGCCGAATAATGTCATAATAGCGAATTGTTGTACGCAGGTCTTCGATCGCATCGCTATCCCGGGGTAGGCGACGAAGATACTTCATCCATTCAGATTCAATCTGCTCCAGGGATCTGCCGAAGACTCGTCGCAAATTCACATCCACGGCTTCCGAAAGCGTATCGGCATCTCGGGCTGTCGTCTCGCTGTAGAACGCCTTAACCAGGTCCCAATCGTATGTGGAGACCAGATAGTCGATGAATCCTGCCCCCTCGAGATAGCTGACTTCGTGCTGAGTTCCGTAGAAATCATTTATTACATTATCTAGACCGCGATAGCGTCCAATCTCGACGAGGGCGCTCATCCGCTGATTCAGGTCCTGTTGCTGATAATGCCCGCCAGCAACCCAGACGGCCATCCCTTCAGATAGAAAGGTGATTGGATTCGGCGTTATTTTGCGATCGATTAGATGCACCGCTTCATGGACAAGGAGTTCTTTGAGTCCTCCCGCTATATAGTCCCGATCAAGGTAGGAAACCACCATCGAGTCTTGAGAATATCCACCTTGACCAAAGACGCGATCGACCATATAGACGTTGTATCGTCCGGCTAATGTTTCCGAAAGTTTGGCCGCCCCTTCTTGAAACGCCGCATCAACCTGTTCTAACAGCTGAGCCATGTCCCGATGAGCTGCCGTACCGCTTACAACATGCACCCGGCAACAATCATTCTCCTCTGTAATCCATCGAGCGTTGATTTCGGTCTCAGGCAGATTTTCAGCAGGTTCAACCTGCATCATTATTGAGGCAACGTTGTTGGCTGGAGATTCGTCGCCGTAGTTGATAATATCTTCAGGATCGAGGAAGACGATTATCGTGTGAATACCCGGTTTCTCATCCGTATCCCACACCCATTGGTATAGTCCGTAGGGATTTCCGTCAAAACCACGCCAATTTACATTGTTGGAGACAACCTGAACACCGTCGACGAACACGCGTACGTCGACATCATTGGGCGCCAATTTCTCGGGTATCCTAGGATCGATCCGGATAGTCACTAAATCACCCGCATAGACAGCCCCATCCGGATATACGGAAATGTCGCTGGATCTGATTGATAGATCGTTTAGGGCTAGCGTCGGAGGCTCAGTAGCTTCTTCATAAGGTACTGGCGCGATTGTAGGGGGGATCGGCGACGATGTGACAGTTGGGACGATGGGTATGGTGGTCGCCTCTATCGCTCCTTCTTCGTTACCGACCATGGTGGTTGGATTACTAGGATCAAGTTGAGGTGTGTGTAGTTCCTCCTCCGTATCCAGGCCGTCATCCTGGGAACATGCCGTAGAGCCTGATATAAAAAACAGGATCAATAAAAGGGCAAGTATTTGGGAGGAACGCTGCAGTCTCGTCGTAGCCCTGCCGGACCTAGCGAGGTTCGGGCCATAAAAGACTGTAGAAGTGGCGCGATACGTCATCGGGTTCGCTATCTCAACTCGTGCGAAAGAGCCGCCTTAGAAACTTGGTTAAGGCATCGAAAAGAGCACTGTTTGACATGCGCCGGGGAATCGGGAGCTTGGCTGTCTTCGGTAGGGATTGATTGGGAAACCGAACATTCAGCGCCTTCGTTACTAGCATGATCTCGTTGGCTAGTGCGTGTTCGGGCAGGTTCGCTCTCTCACCGGCGAAATGTAGGCCAACAGCTTTGCCACTGTCATCGTCCACCCAGACCGCGCCCGAATCCCCGCCCATGCTTATTTCGGATTTGGCTGCTCCTGGCCGAGGAACTACGTGGAAGACGTAATCAATTCTCTTTACGCCCAGTTCACCGTAGGGAATAGAAACCCGCATCTTGATGCCGTCAATATATCCTTCTGTATAGCCAGTACTACGGCCGCTTTTCCAGACGCGCATTCCTAATCTAGGTTCGGTTACATCCTCGATGGACCTACCTTCAAGCGTCTTCGTCGTGACCTTTCGCGCACCGTTTAGCTTGGCGACCGCGGCGTCGAACGGACCTAGAACCCAACGGGAAAGCTCGGCAATGGTGTTATCCTCCCTGGTTCCACCATCGATCCAGCCTGGCTGCCATATTGGCAAACCAGGTCTTGCGCCGGGCCTGCCGGCTAAGACATGCCAGTTGCTGAGGATCATTTCGTCGCCAGTCTTTATATCGATAACCTTCGCTCCCAAGGTGCCAGCCGTGCTGTAACGGGAGCCAATGCTGACGCCGACAGGTATGATTTCATAACGCTTATCACGGCCATCGACCGCCGATTCTAGCTTGGATTTAGACAGAGCTTGGGGCACGTAAGAAGCTTCGATAACGTCGACCACGATACCCCCAATTTCCTCCGGAAATATCTCCTCATCGGAAAGCTGAGATGCAGGCTTTTTTTCAACCACGTGAACGCGTATGGAGAGTTCCGTGGTCATCTCGCCCTTAGTCCATTTGAATCCTAGATCTACGGCAACGACCCCCGGCCGATCCAGCCATTCGTCTCTCACTGATTCTAAGATTCTTTCTGCTTTTGCGATATCGCCAGGTGTAATACCTGCCATCAAGACCTCCTTATGGACCGGCGATCATTGTCTGGTGTAGACGGATATGTGTGCCATCGAGTCGCAAACAGAGCGATATGGTAATAACGACCGCGAAACACGTAAGACATCATTATGGTTTCGGTAGATCCGATTCTTCGTCCCTATCCGCTATACCCTTGAGGATGGGTTCTATGCCACTCCCAGGCTGAGGCGATGATAGCCTCGAGCTCTGGATACAATGGCTTCCAGCCGAGTTCTTTCTTAATCTTCTCACTGCTCGCGACCAAAATGGCGCCATCTCCCAACCGGCGCTGTGCCATGACGGTCGGAATTGCATGTCCAGTTATTTGACGAACTGTTTCAATAACTTCTAAATTGGAATAACCAAACCCGTTACCCAGATTATACACCCACAGGGCATCACTTTCATCTCTCAAGGCTTCCACGGCCTTAACATGGGCTTGGGCCAAATCGTCGATATGAATATAGTCGCGGACGTTTGTACCATCCGGGGTTGGGTAGTCATCGCCAAAGATAGATATGGATTCTCGCTGGTTAAGCGCAACCTGTAGGACGAGTGGGATCAAGTGGGTCTCAGGCTGATGATTCTCTCCGCGGATTTCACCGCCCTGTTTGGATGCACCACTCGCGTTGAAATAGCGTAGCGAACAGCTCTTCAAACCATATAGACGGTGATACCATCCCAGAATTTCCTCAACCATTCGTTTGGTTTGTCCGTACAAATTGACAGGTTGAATGGCGCTATCTTCATGAAGAGGGTGATCCTGGCTGGCGTAAACCGCGGCCGAGCTACTGAAAACTATATTATCTACACCATTCGCAACCGCGGCGTCGATGAGGGTAGTGGATGACCCAACGTTATTTTGTATGTATTCTGCCGGCTTTTTCATTGACTCCCCGGCCTCAATAAGGGCAGCAAAATGGATTATGGCGTCTATGCCCAAGGCGAAAACACCGTCAAGATGGGCTCGATCGCCAATGTCCCCAACAATAAGCTCCGCCTCAACGGGAACCGCGGCCCGGTGACCCCGGCTAAGATTGTCATAGACGATTACTTCATGACCCGCAGCCAGCAAGTGTGAGACGGTTGTCGAGCCGATATAACCGGCGCCTCCAGAAACTAGAATTTTCAAGGTACTTCTCCTTATTTATCGGGCTCTTAATCCCTTACTCCGACTCCCTTACCCTATAGGCTTCAGACCGGTTGTCACTATTTATAGGTCATTATTTCTTCTAGGCAAGGGAGACATCAGTACGATTACCCATCAGATCATGCACTTCCTGTCTGCAAGATGATATATTTGATCACCGTACTCGCTTTCCTCGTTCCGGCATCACTCCAGGAAAGGAAATGAACTAACTATGACAAGCGAAAACAGGGCCATGACCTACCAGTCAGAGACAGGCCGGATTTCAAAGATCATCCTAAAACACGTTAATGAGGCTTTCATAGGAGAACAGGTAATTGATCGCCAATGGGAGATGCTCAATTACAATGGGCGTCCGGATTTTTCGCGCGCCGTAGACGAATACGAACGTTTTGTAGAATTCCTCAGAGCAACTGGAATCGATGTGCAATTTCTGGCTGAGGATAGTCGAACGAACCTCGATTCGATCTATGTTAGGGATGCCTCAGTTATTTGTGATAAGGGAGCCATTCTATGCAACATGGGGAAGGGTGCTCGTCGAGGCGAACCGGCCGCTATTGAGGAAGCCTATAAGGCCGCAGGTTTTCGAATCCTCGGCTCTATCAAGGGTCAAGGACTGCTGGAAGGTGGTGATGTCGTCTGGATCGATGAGAGGAGTATCATCGTCGGTCAAGGCTATCGCACGAACGCCGGGGGGATCCGGCAAATGAAGAACTTGCTTAGCGATTGCCTCGATGAGGTCATCATTGCCCAATTACCCCACTGGCGTGGCCCTTCCGATGTCTTCCATCTGATGTCTATTCTTAGTCCGGTGGACCATGACAAAGCCCTTGTGTATTCGCCGCTGATGCCGGCTGTCTTGCGCCAATTGTTGCTCGCCCGGGGATATAGATTAATCGACGTGCCTGACGACGAATTCGAAACAATGGCCTGCAATGTTCTCGCCATCGCTCCGAGCAAATGCCTGATGCTTTCGGGAAATCCAAAGACCCGAGCGCTCCTTGAGAAAGCAGATGTGGAAGTGCACGAGTACGCAGGTGATGAGATATCGGTAAAAGGAGCCGGTGGGCCAACATGCCTGACCCGGCCGACCCTACGAGAAAGCATGCGCTAGCCCTCGAAGACGGGACACAGCTGGGCTAAGATTACTTTTGGCCTATAAGTAGCACACAAAATATAATTATCCTGTACAATATTCCTCTGATGGGCTTTGCCCGATATAGGGGACGGTGCCAGGCATCGCGATGCCTGGCGTTTTATTCCTGATACGCGCGACCCTTGGTAAATTCGATCCACATGCCTAGTGTACGAATCGGACTACGATTTTGCACAGGAAGAAAAGGATCTATGCATTAGGAGGAAATAATGCGGAAACACCCAATACTTGGTCTA
>JAUVOB010000192.1 GCA_030599405.1 Chloroflexota bacterium
ACCAGTCAAGATAATAACTCTTACGACCTTGCTTCTTCCCAGTTGGCCAAATGATTCTGTGAGGGCATTCACCATATCGGGGTTGAAAGCGTTGTGCTGTTCTGCGCGGCTGAGCGTCACTGTAGCAATCGGTCCGTAGATATCTACGGTAAAAGTTCTGCTTTCACCCATAATAAAAAGCCGGGATTCGAATTACTGGCAGAACAATAATCTCCCGTCGCCCGAATCCCGGCATACTCCCGTTTTCGCTTCTCAGAGATCAGTCGCTCGGCGTCCCTACCGGATCTGTTTCCTCATCCTCTCTGTCCATCAATCGTTCGAAATCCTCTCGATCGAGAGTTTCAATCTTCATCAATTCCAGGGCCAATTCGACGAGCTTATCCTTGTTTTCTTCGACGATCTGCTTGGCTCTCACGTAATTTAAGTCAAGGATGTGGGTCACCTCTTCATCTATGGACTTAGCTGCATCCTCACTGTAATCACGACCATAAGTCAAATCCCGACCCAGGAAGATACTTCCTTGCTGCTCACCGAATGTGCGAAGCCCGAGCGAATCGCTCATGCCATAATGCATCACCATTGCCCGAGCGATTCGTGTTGCCTGCTGAAGATCCGACGCGGCACCGGTTGTGATGCGTCCGAAAAAGATCTCTTCGGCAGCCCGGCCGCCAAATGCGAAAGCAATCTGATCTTCAAACTGATCCCTGGTCTGGGCCAGCCTGTCCTCGGGCAACGACATCACATACCCACCGGCGCGGCCTCTGGGGATTATCGTTACCTTTTGGACGGGATCGGTGTGTATCAAGTTGAAGCTGACAACTGCGTGGCCGGCCTCGTGGTAGGCAGTCAATTCTTTATCTTCCTCGCTTAGTACTCGGCTCTTCCTCTCCGGTCCCATCACGATACGGTCAAACGCATCCTGAAAGTCGATCGGCTGAATTTCGGTTCTACTTCGTCTGGCAGCATATATGGCCGCCTCGTTCATCAGGTTTTCTAAATCGGCGCCCGCAAAACCGGCCGTCAGGCGTGCCATATCCCCTAGAACTACCTCATCGGCAATCGGTTTGCCACGCATGTGAATCTGCAGAATAGCCTCGCGTCCTCGGACATCTGGCAAATCAACCATGACCTTCCTGTCGAATCGACCTGGACGCAGTAGCGCAGGATCAAGCACGTCGGGCCGGTTGGTAGCTGCGATGACGATAATATTGGTCTCGTTTGAGAAGCCATCCATTTCTACCAGAATTTGGTTCAGCGTCTGTTCGCGTTCGTCATGTCCTCCACCCATACCGGTGCCCCGTTGGCGGCCGACGGCGTCGATCTCGTCGACAAAGACGATCGCCGGTGCGTGTTGTTTGGCCTTATCAAAAAGATCGCGCACTCGGCTTGCCCCAACACCGACGAACATCTCAACGAACTCAGAACCAGAGATATGGAAAAACGGAACCGAAGCCTCCCCGGCGATCGCTCTAGCTAGAAGCGTTTTTCCGGTTCCGGGAGGTCCGACCATCAATACACCTTTTGGGATTCTCGCTCCGACCTGGATGAATCGCTCAGGTTCGCGCAGGAATTGCACTATCTCCTGCACTTCTGCCTTTGCCTCGTCGACGCCAGCCACATCATCAAATGTAACAGTAGGCTTATCGGCGCCTGTTAGGTCCTTAGCTTTGCTTCGTCCGAAATTGAAAATGCTGTTTCCTCCGCCACCACCTTGCATCTGCCGAAAGCTTCGGCTAAAAATCCAAATCAATATTAGAACAGGACCAAGGGATATCGCTATTGTTAGAATCGTATTCCAGGCGGATGGGTCATTAAAGAAGATGGGTGTGGCTGCCAGGGTTTCCTCAGATATCCCGAGATTACCTAACTGTTCTATTACGCTTCCCTCATCTTTGTTGGTCGTGATCACCTCTCCGTCTTCAAGGGTTATCGTCACTTTATTTCCGTTGACTTCTATCTCTTCGACATCGCCATCGTTAATTAGCCCCGCAGCTTCGGAGAGGGGTACCGGCGGAGGAGCACTAAATCGACCACTAAGCCAAAACTGCAAACCAAGAATTACACCTAGTATGACGATAATCCATGCCCAAGCTGGAATCGCAAAGCGCGGGCCTGAAGGTTTTTCATCCATATTTCACTCTTAATCAATTGACTTTGCCACGCGAGACCTCCCAACGTGTAAATGGGATCGAGCGAGCAAAGGATATGATACACCAATTTGACAAGACAAGTATGGGTATCTAGTATCAGAATTCTGTTTGATTATTATTAATCACTCATTTAATCGCAGCGAACCGCGTCTCAATATTTGCACACGCAAATAGTAGCACAAGCACTAGAAAACGTTAACGGTTCCTGTTAGTAGACTATCCTCTTTTCTTGAACGAGTGGGTTTCTCGAAGATTAGCCAGATCAAGTTTCAAGATGATTGAATCGTCGCGGAGCTCTCTGTTCATTCTACGATTTAATGGTCACCCTGACAAACCCACAAACACATAGCATATTTCACTGGCATTTCTCCGGTTGTTTGAATCATCTCACGTGGGGTAAAATATCGACATAATGCAGCGCCGAAATGGTGGACCCAACTCACGTAGACAATCATCACGCAAACAATCACCTTTGCTCCAATTATTCAAGCACAATGTCTCTATAGTTGCCTTTCTAGTTGTGTCGATAATTGGCATGCTTGCCATATACCAGTATTTCAACCTAGATGGCACCAGTTCCACAAATCGTTCCGCGGGGGTAAATGACGAAGGTCGGGAAGACGATGTCCAGTCCGTTTCGACCTCATCAACCATCGCACCGGCCGACGTTACTCCGGCAAACCTGGGTCTAATAAATGAGCCTCAAGTTAAACGTGTTGGGATTATCGCGGGCCATCGTGGGTTTGATAGCGGGACTGTTTGCATCGACGGCCTGACGGAAGTCCAGGTTACGAGTAACATCGCCGACAAGGTCGTATCGATGTTGAGTGCATCTGGAATCGAGGCTGAGTCTCTAGATGAATTCGATCTTAGATTGGATGGCTACAAAGCGACTGCGTTGGTCTCGATACATATTGATTCATGCGACTATATAAATGAGTTGGCGTCGGGCTACAAGATTTCCGGTTCGAATTACACGGACTCTAGCGAACTCTCCATATGCGTACAACAGGCCTATGGCAAAGCCACACAGCTTGAGTATCATCCAAATAGCATTACCCCAGAAATGGCTGGTTACCATGCCTTTCGAGAAATCGATAAAAGTACTCCCGCGATCATCATCGAGGTAGGTTTTTTGAACCTCGATCGAGAAATTCTGATTGACGGCATTGATGATGTGGCGCGAGGATTGCATGATGGCATCATTTGCTATATGGATCTGCAGTCATGACAACTGACCTCGCCGTGGCATTCAATAACGTTCAGGAAGCTGTAAATGCCGGGCAGCGGGACAAAGCTCGCGAACTATTGCAGGCGGCCGCCAGAAATTATCCAAGGGATGAAAGAGTCTGGCTCTGGTTGGCTGCACTCTCAAAAACACCACAAGAAAGCCTCGACTATATCGCCCAAGCCGAGTTGCTCGCCCCGAACGACGAGCGCGTGAAGAAAGCAAGGGCGTGGGCGAATGCTCAACTCGTGAATGAGTCCGAGGGAGATCCGTCAGTTGTTGACAGCCCTGCTCCGAAGGAGACCCAGTCAGGTCCGGTACCAAACGTCAAGGTGAAGCGACCAGCATCCATGGCAGATCCGAGAGTATTTCGCTATGCGGTGATCTTGATGATCATTGTCTTGATTCTGGTAACGACTTTCGTTGTCTATGAAATCGTAAGAGGCACACAGCGAGACAGGCAAGATAACATACCGGTTGCTTCTGAAGCGGTCTCTCAGACCACAGTTCATACCGGTTCAGGCCCCGCCCTGCAAGAGGTTCCGACAGAAACTCAGACGAGTGAGCCAACGCAAACTGCGACGCCAAGTCCTGTGCACAGTGATGTGAATCCGACAGAGATACCTCGACGAGCCAACATGATACGGCCAAAAAACATACTCTCATCACTCGCCGGGGTTCCACCGACCTGGACTCCTACCCCTCGTCCAACCGATACGCCGACACCATCGCCAACTCCCTACCCAACTTTTGTGTCAGATCCATCAGATACCACAGAGTATCTCCCGTTGGGGTTATCCTTGGGCGAAAGGTGGATTGATGTCAATATCACGTCACAAACGCTGGTCGCCTACGAAGGAAATGTACCGGTATTCGACAGCCTTGTGTCGACGGGCACTGATAGCCATCCAACGGTCACCGGGCAATTCAGAATCTGGCTCCGTTTAAGCCGCCAAGATATGGATGGATATCGACTCGGTTACGATTACTTCCTTAGAAATGTACCTTTTGTCCAGTATTTCTACTATGATTACTCACTTCATGGTACATTCTGGCACAGCAATTTCGGGAACCCAATGAGCCATGGCTGCGTAAATCTTCCGACGCCAGCGGCCGAATGGTTGTTCGATTGGGCTGAATATGGCACATTGGTTAACATCCATATCTAAATCACAGAAAGGAAATCACAGATCCTAGAGGAGGGGTGGCATGCCATTGGATATTGTCG
>JAUVOB010000092.1 GCA_030599405.1 Chloroflexota bacterium
GAGGAAGGGGAGATTTTCGGATTGCTGGGACCAAATGGCGCCGGCAAGACGACCACCATTTCGATGCTTACCGGCATCACCGAACCCACCGAAGGAACAGCCCGGATCGGAGGATTTGATATTACGACCCAGCTTGATAAAGCCAAGGAGATCAACGGCTTAGTCCCCCAGGATCTTGCCCTCTATCCCACCATTAGTGCCCGGGCGAATCTACGTTTCTTCGGCCGCATCTACGGCCTACATGGAAAGGATCTAAACGAACGGGTCGAGGATGTTTTAAGAATAGTCGCCCTTACCGACCGGGCCGACGAACCAATAGAGAAATACTCGGGCGGTATGAAGAGGCGCATCAACATCGCGGCCGGAATGGTTCACCAACCTAGGTTACTCTTCCTCGATGAACCGACGGTCGGCGTCGACCCCCAAAGCCGCAATCATATCTTCGAAAGCGTGCTCCGCCTGAATAGGGAGAGGGGAATGAGCATTCTCTACACAAGCCACTACATGGACGAAGTAGAGAGGCTCTGTACGCGAGTTGCCATCGTCGACCAGGGTAAGATCATAGCCATGGATACCGTGGAAAACCTGGTTGCCATCCTTGGTGGGGGAGTTGTCATGGTCGGGGTTGACCACGCCGATGACCAGCTCCTCAAAGAGCTAACCTCGTTGACCGCCGTCCGCCAGGCGACCATCGCTCCTGTTGCCGTCACACCTCCTCCGGCTGAGGGCGAAGAGCTGAAAGATGTAGAAGATGCACCAGTTTTCACCGTAATCAAGATCGAGACTGAAGATAGTCGAGATGCGATAGTCAACATCTTCACCTACTTGAGCGACCACGACATCACAGTGAGGTCGTTAGAGATCTTGGAATCTAACCTGGAAAACGTCTTCCTCCACCTAACGGGGAAGAAGCTGCGTGAATGATCATTCGCCGTTCCGGCGAATGGTTATCCCTACTGGAGTAATCGCCATGGATATGATAAGCATTGCTCGAAAGGACATGCTGATTCTCTTCAAAGATCGAAGCACCATGTTGCAGCTTTTCCTTTTGCCCCTTGTTTTCATCGTTCTTTACGTGGGCGTTGGCACAGCAGCGCAGAGCGGCGAGGAAGGCGATCAGCGAATTCCTGTAGCGGTTGTGAATCTGGATCCGACCGGTGAAATGTCCCAGAATTTCATCGATAACCTGAACGGGGATGGTGGGATCAGAGCTGAGGTATACGATCAGGCCGAAGCCCAAGAACTATTCGAAGAAGGGGAGATCAGCAGAATGCTTACTATTCCGGCGGGTTTTTCCGAGGAAGTCCTGTCTGGAAAATCGGTAGCTATCACGTTTGAAAACGACGCGCCGGGTGACCAAGAAAATCAGGCTGTCTCTCTGGTGGTAACCGGAATCGCCCAGAATATGTCATTGCAGGCAAACTTGCTAGCCAGCCTGGAAAATATGCGGCAGATGCAGGCCACAGATCCAGAAGCCTCTGACAGCCTATCGGCCGAGAAGTCGATTGAACAGGCCAAAATGCAATTCGAACGTGCCGAAACAGAGCCGCTCATCGCCGTCGTACAGCGCAATCCATCGACATTCGAGAAGGAGGATGAGTTGAGTTTCGCCGAGTTGGCCGTGCCCAGCATAACCGTTTTGTTCGTCTTTCTCACAGCCCAGACGACCGCCCAATCAGTATACGATGAGAAGAAAATCGGCAGCTTCCGGCGCCTTCTGGCAGCCCCAATTACCAAATCTTCGTTGATGTCTGGTAAGATGCTGCCCAATTTCCTAGCCGTGATCCTGCAGGTCGTGGTTATCTTCTTCGCGGCCATATTCATCTTTCCCCTGCTGGGCTGGGATCAGCTGACTTTGGGCGATGATCCCCTGGCCCTGATACTATTGGTCGTGGCAACCGCCCTTTGTTCCACCGCCCTGGGAGCATTGATCTCTGCAATCGCAAAAACAGAAGCGCAGATAGGTGGCGTCAGCACAGTACTCCTTTGGGTTATGGCCTTTATCGGTGGCACGATTGTGCCATTTTTCTTGCTCGATAATGCGCTGGCAACTATTGGCAAGCTCACCCCACAATATTGGGCAGTGACTGGCTTTTATGATCTGCTCGTCCGGGGTCAAACCCTGGCTGATATCACTGACTCTCTCCTTGCTCTGATGGGATTTAGTCTGCTCTTTGTGGCCATCGCTATCTGGCGTTTTGACTATGAATAATAGAATGATTGATGGACAGTAGAGTGGTAATCTGGTTGGGGTCATCCTAGCCTTGTAGCTCGTCTATAGTTTTAAGGTGACTACCATGATAGAAATCTTGCGAAAAACTTGGGCCATCTCCTGGAAGAACCTTCAGGTAATATCGAAAGATAGGGGTGAAATGGCCATCATGTTCCTGTTGCCGCTGTTATTCGCTTCTCTGATAGGTTTTGGTGTTAGTGGGGGCAACGCGGAAGAAGAAGCGGCCATCCAACTGGATATTTACCTCGTCAACGAGGATCAAGGGCTCTTTGGCGATATGGTGGTCTCCGTTCTTGACGAGATGGCCATGTTGAACATCCAGGAGCTCACAACGGCCGAGGAGGCTGACAAACTCATCGGTGAGGGAGAACGGCTTGCCGCTATCATCATCCCAGCCGGCTTTAGCGATAGGATAGACGCCTACGATCCAACGGCCGTCGATGTGATCGTCGATCCGATTCAGCAGGAATGGGCCAGCCAGGTGACTGGCCTCGTGAATTTCGCCGCGGTGCCACCCACCGTATATGGTGAAGTGCAATATGCTATCCGATCGCTGATCGACGATTCCGGACTGCTTGATGGTGCTGATCCAGCATTTCGCCAGGCCATCGAGGCTCAGACTATCGGGGCTATCATGACCCAGATTCAAGAAATGGAGAGCGATCCCCTGATTGTTATAGAATCACCCGAATTGGTAGTTGAAGAGGAGGATGAATCGTTCAACGTTTTCGCCATCGTTATTCCTGGAGTTGCGGTGATGTTCGCCTTCTTTCTAATAGGCACCATAGCCCAGGCCGTGCATACAGAAAGAGACCTTGGCACATTTCGAAGATTGTTGGCTGCTCCTCTTGACCGTGGCGCCATCGTCGGCGGCACCATGTCGGCCTTTATGATAGTAGTCTTCCTACAGGTGGTTTTCCTATTTGGGATTGCCGCAGTCGCTTTTGGCATGCCCATCGGCAAGTCCATTGTTGGGCTCCTGCTTGTAACATTCGCTCTAAGTCTGGCGGCGACTTCTCTGGGCTTACTTCTCGCCTCGGTAACGAATAGCGGCAAACAAGCCGGTGCCTTCGGGATAATCTTAGGCTTTGTCCTTGCCGGACTTGGTGGCGCGCTTATCCAATTCCGCGTTTACGAAGCCGAGGGATTCCTTGGCTTCGTTGGGAAGCTAACACCCCATGCTCATGCGGTCGAGGGGTATAACCGGCTTATGGTGGATGGTCTAGGTGCGGTTGATGTCCTGCCCCAGGCTTTGATCCTTGTCGGCTTCGCCGTGATTTTCTTTCTTGCGGCTATATGGCTTCTTAAGTTCGAATAAACGTGGGGGGAGCCAGCCTGGCATGACTGGGCGACTGTTAGCCGAACTGATTGGTATAGTATGGCGGCGGCTTACAAGTCCACTTGAAGTATCGATCAAAATCCAAAGTAACCAATTCTGTTCTATCCATCGACGTTCGCACCCACCAATAGCTCAACAGGCTGACTCACTTCGCCGATACCAATCGCCATTGCCAGTTTAATCTGAGGGATATCCAACGGATCAACCTGGGCGAGGGAATTTCCTGGGTAGCCCTGGATTATCCTTACGCCCTCGACGTCAATGGCAACCCGATCTACTGAAGACAGTAAGAGATTTGGTACACGAACCTCACCCTTATAGGGTCCGCCGCTAATGAAGCACTTTCTGGCATCCATGATGATCAGATCAGGGTGGATTAGGGTGTTTAGCTCCGCGATCTTTTGTTGTAAATTCCTGATGTGGAGCGAGATTCTCTCCCGGGGCCTCATGAAGGCGACGGATAGTTTCAAACTTCCGCTGAATTGGGCCAGGAAATGTGTCTTCAAACAGGGAAGGAGTATGATCTTGTCCACCTGGTCAAGGAGCTTTGGGACGTGGACTTTTCGTAGATAGTTCGCCCCCGGTATCTTCTTCTCAACCCACTTCGCCTTTTTTAAATCGATCACTTGAACAATGGGCGACAGCGCTTCAAGTTCCAGAACACCCAACCTGTCCATAATCTTCGTGGTACTTGAGTTGAGCGCAGAGGACTCGCCGATTATTATCCGATCAGGCTCCCGTTCCAGGGTCAACTGGACCACGCACCTAAGAAATTCAAAGTCAGTGGAAGCTGGAAATGGATCGGCGCTATTGAAATTCGGTTTCAATAGAACGGTATCCCCAGCTTCAATGAAGGAGCTAAATCCTCCCAGTCCTCCAACAGCTTCTGCTATGGAGGAACAAAGATCATCTCCTACGGCAACCTTCTTGACAGTCGTCATTCAACAACCTTATTAACAACCATGTACCCAACATCGTATTCCAAGAATTTTGTTTGATTGCCAATTGTCAGGTGTCGATGAATAATTGTCAATTAGCACCATGTATACCACTGCTGAAGTCCGATGGTTTTATTCCGGGAGGATCCCTTCTGAAGTTCATGATTGGTTCGTGACCGTTGCCAGCGTAAACGAACCCCCGGCGAGGCGAATCGATAAATACCTGATGCTACCCGGCGTAACAACGCTCGGTATCAAACTGCGCCAGCAACGCCTGGAGATCAAATTGCGGAACTTTGATTATGGAGAGGTTCAGCTTCATGAGCGCATTTCTGGGCGCATGCAGCGGTGGAGAAAGTGGAGCTTGGGCCTTGATCAGGAGGATGGTACGTTAGGCGAGATCATGAATCAGGGAAATGGCTGGCTAGATGTCCACAAGGAACGATACTTATCACGGTATATCATCGAGCGCAAGATCGTTGTTGAACGTATCGAGGTCGACGATGATGCAAATTCAGGCTGTGAAGTGGAGCTAACCGCTATCGAGGCCATCGGCCGACATTGGTGGACCATAGCTTTCGAATCCTTTGGTGAAGAATACGTTCTCGGGCATAACTTGGCCCGTGTATCGGAGAGGATCTTTAGGACAGGCGCCCCGCCATCGCTAGCTATTGCCCGATCATGCAGCTATCCCCAATGGCTTCAGGACACGGGGCCTTAGAAGGCCGGGCCTAAGAAGGCTGGGCAGTAAAACGCCGGGCGTCAGAACGCCGTAGGTTACTCGATAGACCATGATGGCTTCGTTGAAGTGAAGTGAACCCCACCCCGTCCCTCCCCATATTGGGGAGGGTGTCGTACCAGCTGCACGGGTTCCCTCCCTAAGCCCTGATCCCTGATCCCCAACCCCCAGTCCCTGATCCCCAGCCCCCAGTCCCTGATCGCCGATCCCCATAAATCAGATTTGACAATAATGCTAATCCTAAATAGAATATTAGCCTTAGCTAATTTAATATTTTCCATATAGTTGTTGGAGTTTTAGATCATTGTTCAAAAAGCAACATGTCTAGCAGTCGAAAAGATCGGCGAGCAACCGAAGATTATTTGAAGGCCATTTACTATCTGGCCGAGGAACAGGATCCTGTGTCGACCTCGCGCATCGCCGAGGCCCGTGGAACACGTCCCGCATCCGTAACCAAAATGGTCCAGCGGCTTGACCGTCAAGGTCTGGTGCGTTACCGGAAGCATCGTGGTGTCTCGCTAACGGATGCCGGACTCCAGGTCGCCCTATCGACGCTGCGCCGCCATCGCTTAACTGAGCTGTTCCTGGCAGAGGCCTTGGGCCTAAGTTGGGATGAGGTTCACGAGCATGCTGAGGTCTTAGAACACGCGATTAACGACAGGTTGGAAGAAAGAATGGACGCTGTCTTAGGCTATCCCGAGTTCGATCCACACGGCGATCCAATACCAGCAAAGGACGGCACGATTGCAGAGATCAACGCCCGACCTATGGCTTCACTACCAGTGGGATGCAAAGCCCGGGTAGCTCGCATTGTCGACGACACCAATAGTGAATTACTTTGCTATATTGAGGGTCTTGGGCTTGTACCTGGGATTGAGGTTGAGATCAAGCAAATTGAGCCATTCGAAGGGCCGATAACCTTGAAGGTAGATGGAGAGCGTCGCGTCGTCGGCCATAAGGTGGCGGCCATGATATTAATGACACTTTGTTCATAACAAGCTTTTCGCCGAATCCAATCACGGCGAATGTATTCTCACCGCCCTTGCAGGCGGCAGCACGGAACAGCAAATTTAGCCCAGACTAACTTCTTGCCTTACAAGCGGCTTGA
>JAUVOB010000393.1 GCA_030599405.1 Chloroflexota bacterium
GTGGGCTAGGAAATCGTCTTCGATTCGACGCGCGAATGCCTCAGTATACTTCTTCGTCATCCGGCCGAATATTGGTAGCAATAGACGCAACAGCGTACGCCCAATGAAGGGTCCTGTTGGCTTGCTGATCGTTCGAGTCAGCCGAGTTCCCTTTTCTATCGAATCCAGACGGTATTCGGTTAGCGAGCTGACAGCATGGGACACGGGAAACAACTCCCTTACGATCATGCTCTCGAAAGGCTGCCACTCTAATATGGTTTGAGGGACCAACATATCACCATGGTAACATTGATAGATGCTGCCGGGAGCAATTCGACCTTGTGTACGATTGGCGATCTCCATCCTGTCTGACCCGATCAAAGTATTGCGGAATTCTGGCTGGATCAGATAGTCCCATACTCGCTCAAGTGGCATCCCGATATCGACCTCGATACGAACCGCAATGCTATCCTCTGGAAATGGTGTCGCAACCTCGCTACGTCTTGCTTCCCATACTACGTGCATGTCCTGCACCCATACTTTCACTTCACCGAGGTACTCGTATGTCTCGGAGTGGGGCGTCATCGCTTCACCAATATCCTCGACACCTAACTGCTGAATCGCTGCTTCGGTGTATAGCCCGTATCCTTTGAAACCGGTTGCCTCCGTAACGCTGTTTTTCAGTAAACGGTGAAGCAAGTTGACGTCGCTTCCCACTAACTCGTCGTGATCGGAGATCCGCTGAATGCCGAAGGATCCGTAGTGGACGAAGAATTTCAAATCGAGGTTGGAGATGTTGGCGCAGGCATTGCAGCGGCAGGTGTTGTTGAGCACCAATCGCTCAAGGGTTTTACGGAAGGTGACGTAGGTGCTTTCGATCTTTTCGATGAAGGTTTGCCAATGAAAGAACTCTTCCGACAGTCCGTAGCTGATAACCGCGTCTCCTGCTAGTCGGGAGATGATCAACGGGGGACGGGTGTTTTCCACCAGTAGTTCCAGCAGCGCTGTTAGCGTCTCTTGGGCGTGCACCAGTTCAGATTCGCTCAGGTATCGCGTATAACCGGTGATATCGGCGATCAGAAAATAACCTTCGTGAGTCTCAGGCATTGGTTACTCCAACAATGGGCGGCTTGAAAGCCGTAAACGGATACAAATAGGAGAGATTGGCGTAAAGATCAGCCTGATGATACTAGATGAAACTGTCGTTTATGAACACGGCAGTAGGTTGTATAGCGATGTAATCCTTAGGCCATTATCGCCCAAGTCGAAGAAAATCTGCGAGGTTTAGTTTCTCCAGTTCTCAACTCGACCAGGATGAATGTGGCTGGCTGCGACGCTGTGTGCAGCCAGGAGTCGGCTAATCATCACCTCCTGGTAGGGTCGCTAGCTCATCAAAGAAGTAGTTGCGATCGTCTTCCTTCTTGATCTCTTCTCCGGCTTCCCTCGCCAATTTGAGATACTTCTGCGCTTCATCTTGCTGCGCACCAATGGCGTAAGAGCGAGCTAGTGCTTCATAAGAAAAAGCCAGATCAAAATCCCCGATGCCTTCGGCCTCGCATATTTCTAAACAATGTTGGGCGTGATAGAGCGCCGCCTCCGGGCGGTTCAATGCGACATATACCCGGCTGATCTGCCAGTCGCTACGGGCAAAGTTTAAGGGCTTCCCCACCTGCCGCCAGTGATAGGCTGACGCGTGGGCGGCGTGGATCATCGTTTCGGCTTCATCAGGCGAACGATCTGACTTATCAATCAACGTCCAGGTGTAATTAAAAAGATCGACGCCCAGTTGGCGATGCATGGCAGGGGTAACGGGTGTCTTATCCTCAGGCATGATGATTCTCCTATTGGGTTTGATGAAGTCATCTTGTGGCGAATGGCTGGTTCTGACTGGGTTTCAGTATTAGTTTACTTGAATGGTCACTTTTTATCGACCAATCCCATCCTTCGGAAGCAAAGGCTTCTTTTTCATCTTCATCGCGAATGGTTAGAATAGTGATGTTTGCAATTGACTTGAAAGAAAGTTCCGTTTGCAAAACCTGGCAATACAAGCCATATCTAGACCTGTCATAATAGCCGGTAAACTAGCGTCTAGAGGAACTTCTTTTGTCCAAAGTTATGACCGTCTAATCGGCGCTAACACGAAGGAGAAATCATGTTACGACGTTTACCAACCCTCCTGCTGTCAATCACTTTTCTGGCATTTGTCTCCTGCGACAGTCAGGAAGAGGCGACTCCAGTCCCAGAGCCCGCCACGGAGACGCCCGAAGCAGCGGCGACCAAACTCGAACCAACCGAAGCGGCTACTGAGATGCCCGCCACGAACACGCCCAAACCTACGGCGACAGTAGAACCGGCATTTATCGAAAGCGAGAGTTCCATCTCGCCTATTGGTTACTGGGAAGGAGCGATTACGACAAGCGGTGTCGAGATAGTGATCCATGTCGAATTCACCGAAGGCGATGACGGCCTGACCGGCACCATTGACATCCCCCAACAAGGAGCGGCCGATTTGCCGCTCGACAACATCTCTCAAGATGGCGATCAGGTACATTTCGAGATCTCTTCTGTGGGCGCGATTTTTGATGGAACGGTGACGGCCGAAAGCATCGCTGGGGA
>JAUVOB010000278.1 GCA_030599405.1 Chloroflexota bacterium
CGTTGACACTGAAATTGAGTGAATGAATACGAGCCTTAAACCAATCGGGATTAATAGATAAAGGGATAATTCGATGGAGGAAAGTAAGCAAAACAAGCAATGTCTGGCCCTCACAAGATCAGGTAGCCAGTGCAAGAATAGCGCGAAACCTGGGTCCGGATTTTGTCACGTTCACTCAAGCTCGGACGATCTAGAGAACACAGATCAGCTGGCAGGCAATCCAAAGATTGAAGAGAAAATAAGCGATCCCGCGTCGCGTCAGCAATTGATCCAGGAGCTCGATGATCTAATGATTCGCGTGCGGGAAGTCATACCAGGGTATACACCTCCACCATTTCCTGCTCCGGGGACGACCGAAACACCAACGGGGCAATCCAGGAAGACAGAATCAACGAGGCGGCCGTCCATTATTGACAGAGTGCTTGGTGTATTTAATGAAGACTTGCTCGATCAGGAAACGTGGCGAGGCATGTGGTACATGGCTAGCTACACCCTGGAATACCAGAGCGATCTACTCAAACGCCGGATAAAGGGAGACTACGAGACAGACGAATGGGGCCTAGATTGGGAGCTTGTTGAAGCTACGCGGCCGTTCCTCGATTTCCTTTACAAATTCTTTTGGCGGGTTGATAGTGTTGGTATGGAGAATATCCCAGATTACGACCGGACTCTGTTAGTGTGCAATCAAACAGACCAACCGCCGTGGGATCCCACCCTGATAATGACGACGATCTTGAATGAACATCCCGCCCAACGTCTGGTGAGAAATCTATACCCAGAGAAGATCCCGACGCTCCCGTTTCTTTCGTCATTCATGGTGAAGATGGGTCAAGCCGTCGATTCGGTGGAGAACGGCGTAAGGTTGCTGGAGCAGGAGGAATTGGTGAGCGTCTTCCCGGAGGGGTTTTCACCACCTGGTCGAACTTACGACGATCGCCATAAGATTTCGCGCTTTACAGATACTGGATTTGTGCAAATGGCACTGAAAACAAGTTCACCGATCGTCCCTGTCTCTATTGTATCTTCAGAGGATACTCTGATCTCTCGATCCAGGCGCGCAGCTCGCCAGGGGGTTGCGGAAAATCCCTTGCTGGCAGATTTACTGCCGTTCCGGAGGCGGCGAATTACGAGCCCAATGCCATTGCCAAATAAAATGACAATTGAGTTTGGTGAACCGATTTCACTTTCAGAAGATGATCTGCGTGACTTCACCGATCTGGAGCGTAATTCGCGGGTGGCGGATATGGTTAGAGATAGTATTCAGGATATGATCACAGATCGGCTCGAGCAGGAGGAGATAAATAGCTCCTAAAATGGCTACCTTCAAGAGCAGCGAGCAGTTTTATACCAGCGCCCGGATTCTATTCGATCGGTTACTTACTCAGAATCCTGAGGCGGCTGAACCTGTTGAGAAGGCCAAGCTATTGATGCTGTTTCGCTGCACTGAGCCAACAGTCTCCTTTCTCATAAACGGAAGGCGCCATCCAGCAAAGGTCGAATTTGGCCAAGATAAGATTCGACCGGAGATCAATGCCACTCTGTCGACTGACACGTTGCATCTCATCCTCCTCGGCGACCTGCCATTGTCAAAAGCACTATCGACGAATTCTATCAAGGTGCGAGGATCGGTTTGGAAACTAACATCGCTAGCGGACCTGTTTCAAGAGTGCCAGACTCTCTACCCAGATATCCTTCGGGAGCAGGGGTTGCTGAAGTAGACTCGTTATCATTCACTATTATTAGGAGGTAAGAAGATGGCTATTCTGTTTCCCAGCGATGATTGGATCAAGGCTGCAATGGTCGAAGTAAATAAGAGCGCTGATTATGCGGAGGCTGCGAGAAACTGGGAAGGCGATATCATCTTCGCAGTAACCGCTATCCCAGGAAAGCGGGAGGGAGTGCAATTGTACATGGATCTGTGGCACGGGAAATGCCGAGAAGCGGTTGAGGTTACAGATCCATCAAGCCAGAGCTCGGAATTTGTTATCACGGCACCCTTGCCGGTGTGGCGGAAAGTGCTAGAAGGAAAAGTTGATCCAATCCGGGGTTTGGTATCCCGCCAGCTAAAAATGAAAGGAAACATGATGAAGGTGCTTAAAGCGCCGAAGGCAGCCGTCGAGCTGGTTAATGCCTGCATGCACGTGGATACCGATTGGCCGGATTAACGCTCGATCTTTGGCATAAACCTAAATGAAGATCGGATTGGCTCTCGGAGGGGGAGCGACACGCGGTATGGCGCATCTTGGTGTATTATCCGTACTAGTAGACGCGGATATCCCAATTTACTGCGTCTCTGGCTGCAGCGCCGGCTCCGTTATCGGGGCCGTATTCTGTGCAGGCCTCTCCCTCGAAGATATGAAGAAGATGGCGGTCCATTTCCGTTGGCGGCGCATAGCCAGGCGAGACAGGTCTCGTTGGGGCTTCTTTTCCTTCGACAGGTTAGAGCGATGGCTCATGATGGTATTAGGAGATATAGATTTCTCGGATTTAGAAATCCCACTGGCGGTTGTCACAGCCGATGTCTCGACAGGAGAGCGTATCGTTCTACGAAAGGGGCGACTGGCAAAGGCCGTTCACGCGAGCTGCGCTGTGCCTGGTATCGTTAATCCGGTTCAGGTTGACGGACGCAATTTAATGGATGGCGGTATCGTAGACAATCTGCCCGTGACCGCTGCCCGCGAGTTAGGAGCTGATTACGTTATCGGCATCGACGTATTTGAACCGAACTACAGGCGTGACGGAGGGCCTCTAGCTCAAGGGGCTATGGCTATTGAAACGCTAATTCGCCATGCTGGTGGAGGGATTGGCATGGCGGATTATCTGATCTCTCCCAATACGTCCGGTCGATCGTTCCTACGCTTTAGCCAATACTCGGAACTGATATCATTGGGGGAAAGAGCCGCTCGGCAAAGCTTGCAGGACCCCAGGACGGCGATCGAAGATATGGAAAGGACCGGCGCTTAATCCATACTTGGGAATGGCGTTTCGTTCCACCTATCGGGTAGTAGCCGGGCTGATCTGCCCCCGATTTCGCGGACACACATAGAAGGTGCGCTGCAGTTAAATCGCCAACCCGTGCGTCCGTCCAGAGAATAGCGATATATATCTGGTGACGACCCTATTCTTGGGCTCCGATGTGAACAAAAACGCGGTGTTCTGCGTTAGTACCATCGCTACTATCTCCGATAACCGCAGCAATCTCGGCAACGCCAATCGCCTCGGATGGGATGAAGAGCGACAATTCCCAGTAGCCAAAATTGTCCGCCGATGTGATGCCTTCGGTAATCAGGCGCCCATCCTCGGAATGGATAGTTACACGAATTTCGCCCTCGGGGGCATTGTAAGATGACCCATAGAGTAACAGTGTTGAACCTGGGGTGATTTCGCTGTCAGCAGGCGGATTCCCTACCATGACACCGTTAGCTTCTTTGTCGTCGACCGGCAGAACATCAATCGCAATCTGTGCTGCCC
>JAUVOB010000428.1 GCA_030599405.1 Chloroflexota bacterium
GATTTGAACAGCAATCACACGACAATCGGTTACGGCTTTTGCGCCAGCCGTGGACCGGAACGGAGGAATAAGGCCGGACCACCCGAAGACATCGCCAGATCCGACGGTACTGACGATTACGTCCTTCGTTTTGAGCTCTCGAAGAAACTGCTCCGAGACTTTATGTTGTACATCTTTCTCCGGTAGCTCGATAACGATGGCCACCGCGCCTTCAATTGTAAGATAGAATTTATCGAGATCATCATCCTCGTGAAAGAAGTAGTGACCCTCTTCCACTGCGATCTCGTCCGACATCTTGGCCAGTTTTGTCAAATAATCACGACTCAGGCCGGCAAAGAACGGATAGCGACGGAGTAGTTCTGGTGAGACCATATGTTAAAGCTCCACTTTGCATATCTAAGGGCTATCATTGCTGTCCCTCTATTCCGCAGCTTTCCGGCATACTAACTGGCTCATGCAATGGCCGTTTTCCGGATGGCGGATGAAGGTCAGTCGATCTCCCGGGATCTGATTCTGCGTCTTTTATGGTGTAAACCTCCAGAAAATTTCATCCTACAATAGAACAAGTGATTTTGAATAAACCGTCAATTGAGGTGGAGTTCAGACAATACGGCCGCGACAGCTTTGGGTATGGCCGCGGCCACCTCTGGAGTCGGCTCATCGCCAAAATCATAGATTTTCTCTACCTCTATACCATAGATGCTGATCATTGTTGGAAGTTTCAGTCCGAGCGTTCTGCCCATTTCGAGTGCTGTTACAAACGTCGTGTCATGGGCAGATGCGCTGTGCTGGGTGGGGCTGATATCCCGTAGATCATCGAAAGTGAGACGATGAATCCTACCCGGCTGTCGGCCGTTGGCTGCGGAAAAGGCGTCAATCAGCACCAGACGGTCGTAGCCGATCATTAGCTCCATCAAGCGCAATCCGCCGGCGCTCGCTTCGATTACATCTATGTCGTCTCGTGATGCAGCCATAATCGCCTTCTCTACCTCATAGGCCACTTTCACGCCGACGCCATCGTCGGTGAGTATGGGATTTCCAAGACCAACTACCAGTGTTTTCATTCGACGTACTGGCTTTGCTTCTCCACTATATTACCGTCGTGATCAAGAATAGTTACCTCCAAAGGCATTTGGCCTGGCAGCGAATGCGTCGCGCACGACATGCAAGGATCGTAATTGCGGAAAGCCATTTCGATCGTGTTTAACAGGCCCTCGGTGATCACTGTGCCCTTGGTGATCAAACCTTGGGCTGCCATTTTCACGGACATTGAAATCGGGGCGTAGTTGTTAGTTGTCCCAACGATCATGTTGACCTTGGTGAGAATTCCATTCTCATCCGTCTGGTAATGATGGGTCAGAGTGCCTCGTGGCGCCTCTACGCTTCCAATCCCCTCGGTGGGTGTGTTGGTCACTGCAACCCGCACATTGGGATCGACAATCTCAGGATCCTTGGCCAGTTCCAACATGCGCTCTGCCGCGTATAGTAATTCGATCAGACGAGCCCAGTGAGTGGCCAGTCGATGATGCACCGGCTGATACCGGCCGTTAATCTTCTCGCTACCCAGGGTTTCAAACATCTTCTCGAAGTGTTCCTGGGCCAAAGGAGTAGCCATGCCATCCGCAGCGTTCAGTCTAGATTGTGGTGTAGCGCAATAGACCCCGCTGTCGTTTCCGTCTACGAATCCCTTCCAGCCTACGTTCTTCAGATAGGGGAATTTCAAGTAAGTCCATGGTTCAACGCGCTCGGCAATATGCTGCGCGTAATCCTTGGCATCGTATTTCACGTATTCCTTGCCATCCGGATCGACGACTCGGATCTTCCCATCGTAGAAGTTCACATGGTTGTTTTCGTCAACAGTTCCCATGTAGTAGGTGCGGTGGGTGAAGGCGTCGGATACAATGAGATCGACGTAGGCCTGGTTAGCCAGGACAACATCGGCAAAAAGCTGCAGGCTGAATAGGGCGAACTCGACGTTCTCGTTGGCTATCCCTTCTATCTCCAAACGCTCCTCTTCTGTGATCGCTTTACTCCACCCACCTGGGAGTCCGGCAACGGGGTGGATACCACGACCACCTAGCATTTTAATCACATGATGGTTTCGCCGGCGGCAATTGATGACTTGCATACCGACGTCCACGCCAACCTTGTGGATGACTCCAAGGATATTGCGCTCCGCAGCCGGGGAATCTGGTCCACGAACA
>JAUVOB010000174.1 GCA_030599405.1 Chloroflexota bacterium
AACCGGCGGAGGAACCGACCGAGGAACCGGTCGAAGAACCAGCTGAAGAACCGGCCGAAGAACCGGCTGAAGAACCGGCTGAAGAACCGGCTGAAGAGCCAGTCGAAGAGCCAGCCGAAGAGGTAATGGCTTTCGAACCCACGATCCTCGCAGCGGAAAATTGCGACTATGGTGGCAGGATTTTGTCCGTCGCGGCGGTTGACGAGTTGACCGTCGAGATTACCCTCTGTCAGGTAGATCCAGCCTTCCTGTCTAAGCTAGCCTTTACCCCCTTCGCCGTGCAACCCGCGGAGTGGCTGGAGGAAACTGGCGGGACGGGCGAACTTCTACGCCATCCAATTGGTACCGGACCTTATATGATTGAAGAATGGGTTCAGGGCAGTCAGGTCATTTACAATCGTTTTGATGACTATTGGGGAGAATTGGCTCCTGCCGAGACTGCAGTCTTGCGCTGGAGTACAGAAGCCGCAGCTAGATTAGTCGAACTCCAGTCCGGCAATGTAGATTACATCACCAGTGTCGGCACCGATGATATGGACGCGGTCGAATCAAATCCAGATCTGGTGTTGGTAGTCGATCCAAATCCTAACACCTTTTACCTAGGGATGACCAATACTCACCCACCGTTTGATGATATCCGTGTCAGGCAAGCGATCGCGATGGGTATCGATAAACAGCGAATCGTCGACACATTCTACCCACCTGGATCGACGGTCGCTGATTATTTCACCCCCTGCTCCATCCCCAATGGATGCGTAGGTGAAAGTTGGTACGAGTTTGATCCCGAAGCTGGTCGCGCGTTACTAGCTGAGGCAGGCTTCCCCGATGGCTTTGAAACAGGCCTCTCTTATCGCGATGTTACCCGTACCTATCTGCCCGAGGTGTCCTCGGTAGCAGTAGATATTCAAACTCAGCTAAAAGAGAATCTCAATATTGATGCCGAGGTTGTAGCGATGGAATCCGGTGAATTTATTGCCGAATCTAACGCAGGGAATCTGGCCGGATTGCATATGCTTGGTTGGGGCGCAGACTATCCGCACGTTTCCAATTTCTTTGACAACCACTTACACCAGAACCTCACCCAGTTTGGCGAACCGTATCCAGAAATCTACGAACCAATGCAAGCCGCGTCGGCAATCGCCACCGTGGAAGAAGCGGCCCCATTCTATGAAGCGGCCAATAACGCTGTAAAAGAGTTTGTCCCCTTGATTCCTGTGGCCAATGGAACAGCTTCCAATGCGGCTTTGGCTACTGTTGAGGGCGCTTACGTTCCGCCATTCGGTTCCTTCCAAATGTATAAGATGGATCCAGGCAAGGACACCTTTGTGGCCATGCAAAATAATGAACCCATCAGCCTGTTCTGCCATGATGAAACAGATGGCGAGTCCCTTGCCGGATGCCAGCAGGTTGTGGAACCGTTGCTTGAGTTCGCCGATGACTCTGGAGATGTTGTACCGGAACTGGCAACTTCTTTTGAGGCCAGTGAGGACGGACTTGTTTGGACCTTCCACCTTCGAGATGGTGTTTTGTTCCATGATGGCTCCACGCTGGATGCCAATGATGTCGTAAAATCCTGGGAAGTGGGCCTCGATGCCGCCAGCCCGTTACATGTCGGCAATACAGGAACCTTTAACTGGTACGTAGGGTCCTGGGCCCAATTTATCAACGCGCCGCCTTCAGAGTAATTCTTTGAAAGTGGAACATGAGTGAACAATCACGTTAGTTCACTCGTGGCGATCAGACGCGGGATGTCTTCCTTGCCTTAAGGGCTGTTTTGGAATTCATCTCGCGTCTTATTATTTTAAGCGATAATAAACGATATAGAATCGTAAAGAATGATTCAATATAGCCTACGACGCGTCTTATTAGCTATCCCTGTTATTCTAGGTGTTCTCCTTGTTGCGTTTATTATGGCCAGAGCTATACCTGGGGATCCATGTCACTCAATGCTCGGCGAGAGGGCAACGCAGGAAGTTTGCGATCAATTTATCATGGATAGGGGCCTTGATAAGCCTATACCTATACAGTTTTTATTCTACCTACGAGATGTGGCTCAAGGCGATCTAGGCGTTTCGCTACAATTTGGGCGACCCGTAACTGAGATTCTTGGAGAGCGATTACCGCTAACTATAGAACTGAGCATAATGGCTCTTACTATTGCGGTGATTGTGGCCATTCCTGCGGGAGTATTAGCCGCCACCAGGAGGAATTTCAAGTTTGATGTATTCACAATGGTTGGCGCAAACATAGGCGTATCTATGCCGGTGTTCTGGCTTGGCCTAATGTTGGCTTTCCTCTTTGCGATCGTTCTCAAAGATACACCCTTTTCTTTACCACCCTCTGGCCGACTATCCGCTGGCGTCTTACCAGTACCTATTTATGAGGTGTACGGTTGGGAGATTCAGGAAACTGGAATAGTTTCATTTATTTTGACCTTTGTCTCCAATATGTATATCTTGAACTCAATCTTAACACTTCAATGGGACATTCTAAGTGATTCGCTCAGACATTTGATATTACCTGCCTTGGCGTTGGCAACGATTCCTATGGCCATTTTGGCGCGAATGAGCCGAAGCAGCATGTTAGAAGTGCTTGGTCAAGATTATGTACGCACAGCCAAAGCGAAAGGTTTGAAACAGAATAAGGTCGTGTTCAAGCACGCTTTCAGGAACGCGCTACTTCCGATTGTGACGATTGCCGGCCTGCAATTAGGACTTGTATTGAGTGGTGCTGTCTTAACCGAAACTATCTTTGGCTTGGCCGGCGTTGGTCGGACGGTATTTGAAGGAATAACAGCGCGTGATTACCCCATTATCCAGGGTTTCGTCTTATTCATTGCCGTTGGATATGTAGCGATTAACCTGTTAGTAGATTTATCTTATGGGTTTCTAGATCCGCGGATAAGGTTGGACTGACTCAAGAGGTAATCATGTCAACGGTTAGTGAACTCCCGGTCGAAGAACATGATGACGCCCATGTTGGCAGCATCGGCGATTATAAATCAAACAGTCTCTGGCGATTGACGTTGCGTCGCTTGTTTAGACAAAAATCGGCGGTTGTCGGTGGAATTCTGGCGTTGATTTTGCTCTTCATGGCGATATTTGCTGATGTGATTGCTCCCTACGATAAAAACCAAACGCTAATCGGCATTGAGGATGTAAAGAGACGTCAATCCCCGTGTATCCACCTTCTCGGTTGTCCAGAGGATCAGCCGCAGCATATCATGGGCATTGATGGAAATGTGAGAGATGAGTTTAGCCGGATAGTTCACGGCACTCGTGTATCTTTATTTGTAGGCTTTTTTACCGTTGGCATCGCAATCGTTGTGGGCAGTTTGTTGGGAGCGGTCGCCGGCTATACAGGGGGTTGGCTTGATAATTCAATCATGCGAATCTTGGATGTCGTATTGGCGTTCCCATTCTTGATCTTGGCCATAGCCATCGTTCAAGTACTTGGCAGAAACTTAACCAATGCAATGTTGGCCATTGCGATTGTGTCTATACCTGCTTATGCTCGGGTTACAAGAGCGAGTGTTCTCTCTGTCCGTGAAAAATCCTACGTGGAAGCTTCGCGAGCCCTTGGGGCCAGCAATCTCCAAATTCTCAGAGGACGGATTTTGCCTAATGCCTTACCACCCCTGATTGTCATCGCCACTTTAGGTATTGCCACAGCAATTTTGGAAACGGCTGCCTTGTCTTTTCTGGGTCTCGGCGCCCAACCACCAGATCCCGAATGGGGGTCCATGTTAGCCAGCGAGCGCAACCAAGTCTTTAGCGCCCCCCACTTGGTATTCTTCCCCGGGCTGGCGATCATGATAACGGTGTTGGCTTTCAACCTGCTAGGTGATGGTCTTCGTGACGCTCTTGATCCCCGTCTCGCCCACGCCGGTGTGAAGAAAGAATAAGCGCCGCTTGTAAATCTGGATGTGGTTCCCCCCCTGATTCTCAGTTGGACTTCTGCTGCCGCTCATTCGACCTGAACGCGACGATCGGCCTAATCAACAGGCACGGGATACCATATCTATTCCAATATACCTTCTAGAGCCAATAAGGCCGCCTCATAGTCGGGATGCTGTCCAATCACGGGAACATACTCCACATAAGTAATCAAGTCACCGTCGTCGACCACGAATATCGCCCTTTGCTCCAGACGGCGCTCTTTTATCCAGGTCCCATACGCCTCTCCGAAATTCATCTCCATGTAGTCAGATAAGACTCGTACCTGGTCGACGCCCGCCGCCCCACACCACCGTTTCTGGCTAATTGGGTGATCGGCGCTTATTGTGAGGATAACAACCTGAGGATCCAGTCCGGCCGCTTCCCGGTTAAATCGCCGGGTTTGGGCGTCACATATCGACGTATCCAGCGAGGGCACCACAGAAATCAGGCGTACCTTTCCGGCCGAATCGCTCAGCTTCACCTCGCTGAAATCGTTCGCCAATACGGAAAAATCAGGAGCCTTCTCTCCGACACTAAGCCGCCGTCCGATTATCGTCATCGGCTGGTCACCCCATAAAAAAGCGCTGGTATGTTCTTCCACCTATCTCTCCTACCCTATAAAACTCGATAATGCAATCCTTGAAACAGGATCGCGTTTACATTATGTCAACAAATAGATATTTACCTAACAGGATGGTTTTCAGAGCACTACGAGGGTGCTGTTCTTCGACTCTAGCTGTTGAAAACCGCCTTACTCTTCCTCAGTAGTAGGCAACTCTCCCAAATACGGCTCAACCTCGGCGGCTTCGGGGCCTTTCGGGCGATCTTCGACATCGTAAAGCACCCATTGTCCTTCCTCGAACTCATCGGGATTGCCGACTGTGCTCGTCTTATG
>JAUVOB010000048.1 GCA_030599405.1 Chloroflexota bacterium
GGAGATTGCCCATACTGTCGGCGAGCGCGGTCTGTTCCGTCGCCGATTCCAAAGGTGTCGAAAAAAAGAAATTTCGAATCGTGTTGTAGAAATTTGATGGCGTCAACAGTTGATCGGCATCGGTCGCTCCAACACGGTACAGGGCAATATAGTCTGCCCTTTCCTCCATATATGGAGGGCTGGAGAATTGCTCAATCGTCTCCTGAATCGATTGCAGCTGTCCTTCAAGCCCGCCAGGCACGTCAACTACAAACACTGTAAACGTCCCGGCTTGATAGTCTCCGATGACCTGTACGTCGCTGACGACCTCTCCATTGTGACTGACTACGATGTTATCGGGTTCTAGCTCCAACGGCTTCCCTAGCTCGTCGGTTGCGTACGCGCGAAGGATGATTATCGGTGGGCTCCCGTTCTCACTGCTGGATATTACGATCCGTCCCCCGTCTTGCTGGGCGAACGCCCCAGGCGGACTAATTAGCCAGGCAACACCAATTAGAAGCGCAATGTATATCGATGTTCTCAGCCTATATCCAAGGTATCCAAGCATGATTGCCAGCCTCTACTACTATGGTTGATGGTCTACTTGAACTCTTGATGCCCTCGGGATGAATTATCTATTACGAAAGGATTCAGAGAACTATAGACAGCAGATCACGCCCTTCTCACACATTAATCAAAGGAAACATACAGCCTGTGATTCCTACTGTCAAGCGGCTTGCGAACATGCACCATTGTTCATATACTGCCGCGGTAATAGGTGATTCACGAAGGGCATCTGCAAAGCAGGATATTCTAGAATGTTAAGACGCCAAGTGCTTTATCTCTCCATACTACCCACGTTGATTTTGCTAGGTGTTATATCAGTAATTCCAACATCTGCTCAGGGAGATAATTATCGTGTCAGATTATCGCCGCCTGACGCTACAGAATTTCCCGAAATCTCTTTTAACCTCATCGCCCTCGATTCCGATCTCAATGTGATCACGGATTTGAGCGGTATAGAGATCACTGAGGATGGCTTGACCATCAGCGACCTTTTCTCAGAGACGGTGAAAGTAGGAGCGGAAGTCATATTCGTCATCGACGCAAATACAGATATCGAGGAACGTGACGAAGCCGGTGGCCCAAGTCGAAGAGAGAAGGTCCGCGATAGCATAGTGCGATTTGTTGATCACTATATGGATCCGGAGAACCTGGACAGGATTAGCATAATCGTTCCCGATGAACAGAGCGGTCGCTTTCTGGAAGAGCCAGGAATGGTGTTTCACAATACGGTCAAAAACGCCGTCAATTTCTACATGCCAGACGAGCTTGGGGAGACGCCACTCAATAATATGCTTGAGATGGCCCTCCAGCAGGCCGAGATTGGAGGCATTGAGGGGCGGGTTCCTGCGATTGTACTGTTCTCCGACAGCGGTCAACTGAATGAACAACTCGACTTTGATGGACTGGTTGAGGAATCACTGGACAGCCAGGCTGTGTTCTACGCGGCAATCCTGGGTACTCGTGCTGATCCGTGGGAAATAGACGATGTGCAGAGATTGACCGGTCCGACTGGTGGATCCTATGTGCACATGCCAGAGACCAACGATGCCGATCCGCTCTATAATATGATTAGAGACCGGGCTACTACTAGCCAATTAACGTACCAGTCATTGTTGAATACAAGTGGCCAGCACACAATCGTAGCCGAATTAGGTGGGGTAAGGGGCGAAGTCGTATTTGATTTGGTGATTGCACCGCCGGCGGTATCGTTGGCTGTAGATAACAGCCGGCCGATTCTCCGGGTAGCCCAAGAAGCTACGACACCACTGGAAGAGGTCGAGCCAATGATTCAGCCTCTCGGAGCCGAGGTAAGTTGGCCAGATGGCCATCCGCGGGACCTTTCAGCCGCCTCTCTCTTGGTAGATGGTATACCTCGACCGTTAAGAGCTCCTGTATTGGATGGCAGTGGACTGCTAACATTTGACTGGGATATCCGAGATCTTGATAGTGGCCTATACGCTGTCCAGGTCCAGGTTGAAGATGAGCAAGGGTTAATTGGTGTCAGCGCGCCGCTCCCGGTGGCGATTGTTGTCGAAAGACCGGTCCTCCAACCTACAACAACTCCAATTCCATCTCCTACATCTGAGCCGACTCCTGTACCGGTGCCAACGCCAACCCCGGAACCACCGGCGCTAATGGACTTGGCTAGAGAAAACGCACTATTTCTCGGTGGCGGGGCGGCTCTTATCCTCTTAGCTATCGTCGTCATTGTTTCTGTGACATTGTTGATACGAGCCGGTCGAAAGAAAGGGAAGGATTCTAGCGCAGGAGGAGAGTTGCCCACTGATCCAGCTGCTGGCGGTCAGCCCGAATCGGATCCAACTTATGCGATAATGCCAGGTTTTGCCATGTCGCAATCGACTGGTGCCTACCTGGAGGCGGTGGAAAACGCGCCTGAGCATGTCAATCTGATCCCCATCTCGGGAAACAATGTTACCCTTGGGCGCGATCCGAAAGTGTCACAAATTAGTTTCAACGACCGGAGCGTTTCACGCCTACATGCTCGAATACTTGAAAGTCATGGTTCATACAGGATTTATGACGAAGGAAGTACGAGCGGAACATACGTCAACTATCAACGTATCGGTCTGACACCACGAGTTTTAAGCAACCGGGACGAAGTTCATGTCGGCCGCGTTCATCTTCGATTCCACCTTGTCTTGCCCCCGGGAGAGCAGGACGAGAGCGCCGAGACGGCTAGAAAAACGGGTAAAGACGATACGCTGGCAAACGGGGAAGACTCAGGGTTGTCGGTATCTTAGCCGGACCGCACCCAATCTGATCTCATCCCCGTCGGTTAGTTGGAGACCAGGCTGGGGCACGCGTTGCTCGTTGACAAAGGTGCCACTGGTGCTCTGTTCATCGAAGATCCGGTGACCCCCACCTTCCTGGACGATCGTGGAATGGATGCGAGAGACCGTACCGTCGCTACTAAATGCTATATCAGCCTGCTTCGAGGAGCGACCGAGGCGAATTTCCACTACGTCTAGATCGATGCGACCCGGATTTTGGCCAGAGGTCTGCAACACTTCCAAGAAAGCGGTCGGACGTGCCTTTCCTTTTCCCCGCTTATCAAGGCCATGAACGTCTGGCGCATAGCGACTGGCTTCCCTTTGGGTTCGAGACGCCCGGTATCCGGCATCTTGAGCGCGATCGACCTGACGAACGAACCCGCGTAAGAATGGCACGCGTCGGAAAAAGTATGGAACGCGGAAGTTCCGAGGAAGGCTTGATCGACCAAGAAACTTGATCACAACTACTAATATCAGAATCGCGATAATTAGTAGAAAACAGCCACCGATATATTTCCCATAACCGAGGAATCTATCGAGTATTCTGTCAAAAGCACTGCTGGGTGAGACCGCTTCCGGGATAACAGTTTCACCTTTCAGGATGGTTATTACAATTTCCGGAGTAGCAACCCGATGACCTAGGTCATCTAATGCTACAACCTGAAAGCGATTCTCCCCGTATACCAAAGAGTCGATGGCGGCCTCGAAGTTCTCGATCTGATCTACATCGATGTCTTGTGATAGGATGCCGTTTACCTGTAAAAACGCTGATGACAGTGTGCGTTCGCCATCCTCAGGCCAGGTTACTAGTGTAGAGAATGACAACTGGACGGCCTGGTCAACGCTATCCAGGGTCATCTCCCGGCTATCCTGAGGTATATCAAGAGAGATTTGGGGAGCTCCAGGTACTAGCGTTATTGTAGATTCAGCCCCAATACTTGGATTGCCGGCTAGGCTAACCTCTACCGTATGATCTCCGCCGGTCATTTCATTTACTGTGTAACGAAGGATTGTCTGGTTTCTGAACGAGGTGATTTTGTCCCAAAGGGTTGTCATTTGATCGGCCGTGGCAAGATTAGTTGTCTCACCACGAGTACCTGCCGCGACCTGGGAGAGATACTGCTGGCCCACCCGTTTTCGGTCACCCGAAAGGTTCTGGTTATCAAGCCAGATAGTATGGATCGGGACACCGAGCTCGGCCGCGCGTCTCGGTAAGTCTTCTGGTTCGTTCTGGGTGCTGACCGTGTCCGTCCCATCAGAAATAACGACGATGTGGACGGGCATATTCTCTGCTGGTCTTATCGCTTCTATATTGTTAAGTATATTCATGACGCTATCGACCAAGGCCGTCGCCCCAGTACTAGGAGACGGGGGAGAAGCAAAGACATTTAGCACGCTATTGTGAAACGCGTCAGGCGCCAGAAGTTCAGTGGCTCCAAGTTCGCCTACTCGATAAATGCCGACGAAATCATTTTCCTCCATCATATAGGAATCACTGGCATACCGGGTTATCGATTCCTGGATGGTTGGTATAAAAGAGGAAACGCCCTCGGGAATATCGATTATGAACACCGTCAGCGTCCCGCCCGTGTGCGTTCCGGCGAGCTCCCAATCGGAGACCGGAACGCCATCCTGGTTGACCACAAACCTCTGTCCCGTCAGGTCGACATTGTTTCCCCTTCCATCTATCGCGTAGACATATAGATCGACACTCGGCGCGGCGCTGGTGTCGGAACCAGTTATGAATAGTTCACTGATTGTCTGTTGAGCTGCGGCACTTCCACTGCCACTTATAAGCAAGATAGAAAGTAGGAGAAACGAAACAACAGTCAGACCATGCCTTGAGTTTCGCATACGGTTCACCAGTCCTTCAATAGGCACAGACTAGGTCAAATGCCGCAAAGGATTTCGTTCATGAATAGCTATAATTCCATTGCGTGGGTAAACTTCTGTCAAGTGATTAAACTACAAATGTGGACGGTCTTTATTTCGGCAATTATGCGTGACGACCAGGCATAGCCTTGATAAAATTGAGAAAGTAGGTAAAGGATTAGAAACTGGTGGGCAGTCGATATCCTTTATATATGCCGCATAACCCTCCATTTTCAGTTGCTGAGCATGCTCGGAATCGCCAATTCATTAGTCACCACACAGGTTTATGACCAAACCTTGCTGAAAACATACAGCCACTATCAGGCAAAGTCAAGCCTGCAAAAAGTCACAGGTCGCGATGCAGGATCAAGCACTGGTTCGGTTCAAATTAGAAGATAATGTACGAGATTTGGATAGAGGAAGCCGGACAGGAACTACACCGCCAAATCCTCTCTTCGGGGCGTTTTTACTTAGGCAGATCGCAAGAGAATGATATCTACGTACCCAATCCAAATATCTCCCGCCAACACTTACAGATCAATATAACAGACGGCGCTGTCAGAATCATGGATCTTGGCAGCACAAACGGGACACGACTAAATGCTCATGCGTTAATCCCTCACGAGGAGATCGACTGGCAGATTGGCGAGACTTTGCGTATCGGACCCTTGGCGTTGCATGTTCAGCGATATACAGAACAAGGTGGGTATCCAATTGAGGGGGACGTATTTCGGCCAGTGGTGTCGAAGTTACCCGAGGCACCTAAGAGACCAGAAGTTGCCACCGTAATCTGTAGCCAGGCGGATCCTCCGGTGACCACCTTGTCGCAGCAAAGTATCTATGTTGGCCAACATCCAACCTGTGCGATTCGGTTGACAGCTCCCAACACAGCTTCTCATCATTGTCTCCTTCAAATGGTTCAAGGATCTGTAAACGTTACCAATCTCGACATCAATAATCCTGCCCGTTTGGAAGGCGAACCCCTCACTATCGGGCAGCCCGAGCAATGGCAGGAAAACCAGATACTTCAGATAGGCGGTGCCACACTTCACCTTACGTTTGATCCACCCGATAGCTTCGCTGCAGACCGCGATTCTGGAGCTGAGCGCATGGGTACTCGCCAGAGGAGAAGTATCTGGCGCTATGGGATTATCGTCGCGACGTTGGCATTCATGATGGTTGTCTGCCTCGGTATAGCCCTTCTTGTTTCCGCTAACCTTACGGATTGTGGTTCTCCAAATCCCGCATGCATCATTGCAGCATTTGGATTTGATTCGACAGGCGCTAATTCAGAGGGAAACTCAGCGGCGCCAACGCCGACATTGGCGTCACGGGTGACTGGAGATGCCATCACTAATAGAGATCAGATAATCGACTTTGCTACTGAGATGCCTGTTCCTACGTCGACGCCGGTGGAATGTGTTCCCGTTACCCAGAGCATCGGCTGGCTTGAGCTACCTTTCCCCTATGAGGGTATTGACCCATTGTCACCCAGTAATCCCGATCAGTTCCGGCGAATATCGCAGAGAAGTAGGTTCGGAGGCAGGATCAACAGCTTTTTTGACCATGAATTTCCGGTTTACCCGCCAACTTTTGGTGGGCGCGAGCCATCAGATAGGACCGGCACATTGGTGACATTTAACGGAGGACGTAGCATTGATGGATTCGCTCAAGACAGCGAGTCGGCCGACTGGTATAGTGGTCATCCCGGGATCGATTTCTCCCCAGCGCATCCACGAAAGGCGACGACTCCAATCTTAGCTGCCGCCGAGGGAAGGCTGCTGCTGGCAAAGATCGACAGTGATGGAAACCATTTGGTGCGCATAGAGCATGACCCGGACGGAGACGGATTTTATCAGTATGCGACGTACTATTACCATATTTTCCCCGATGAATATTTTACGGCTATGCTTGAGATGGAGGAGGGCACGCTTCTTTCCGCGAGACAACGCATTGGCACTATGGGAACCACGGGACGCAGCACAGGAATTCACTTGCATTTTGAGATTCGAAAAGACGTTAATCGCGATGGGAGGTTTTCTATCTTTGAACGGATAGATCCTTATGGATACTTCCCAAGCAAGGATATCCCGGCGGATCCGTGGAGCGTGGAGGCTAATTGGGTTGATTCTCGAGGCGACGTCATCGAACACGATGGCATTGAAAGCGAATATCTGTGGGTTCATTCACTAGTCGATGTAGATGACGAAATGGGTGATTGTGTTCAAGTCTCGCCCGTCAAAATTGATTTGAATCTTTACCCGGTCTTGGGATATGCTGTTGTAAATCCCGGCTTTACCTATGTCGCCCGAAACGAACAAGGTGAGGTTTTGCGTGAAGGACAACCGCAACTACGCCGCATCACCATTTTGCCAGAGAACACTGAGGGCGTAGACATTGATACCATTAGCCTTGAGTATCTTGATCCAGAACTCGATGTCTGGTTTAGCGTGAATGAGAACAAGAGTCTAGAGCCAAACCAAAACGGAGGCTATACCTTCGGTGTGACAATTCGAAAGACAGGTCGTTATGTCCTGGTTGGACGAGAGGTGGTGGATAGGGTCGCCCCGATTACCACCATAATGCTCGAGGGTACACGTATTGGACAAGATCCCTATACCTTTGACGAATCGTTAGTTGTATCGTTAGATCCAGTAGACAGGGGATTAATAACGTCCGCCATAAAAACGACGCAATATAGTCTGGATTGTGGTAACACCTGGAAAAACTATGATGGACCCTTCACCGTAACGAGGGAGACGCCTCACACATGCGGTGATGAGGGAGTAGGCTTGCAGGGCATCGATTTTGGAGAAGGAGAGTTCCTCTTGCTCGCGATAAGCGAAGATTCGGAGAACAACATCGAACAACCACCGTCTCAAGTCCGTTTTAGCATAAAATAGATTAAGGGATACATTATGCACCCGACCATCGAGATCCATCACCCAGACGGACGAGTTGAGACCGTCGAGCTGACACGGGAACGAACCCTGGTCGGACGCGGCAAGACAGCGGATATCCGAATAATTGATAAACGCGTATCGCGTGAACATTGTGCGCTTGAGGTCTCTGGCGACCAGGTTTACTTAGTCGATCTGGGTGGTAGTAATGGAACCTGGATCGGTGGTACCAAGATCCTCTCAAACGTCCGAGAACCATTACCTCCAGACGCAACCGTTCATGTTGGACCAGCCCAAATCAAGCTCATAGCCCAACAGCAAGCATTCGATCCAGAACACGATCTCGAGTCGAAGGCATTCGCTCCAATTGCACCA
>JAUVOB010000195.1 GCA_030599405.1 Chloroflexota bacterium
GGTCCCTGCCTGGCGCCGTCACGACCTCCTGGGCCAGAGCCGGGGCGGAGACGAATAATGCAACCATACTCAACAGAATCGCCAGATAAAGTGATTCTACAGAAGACGGAATTCGCTTTTTCATGATTCTCTCCTCCTCCAAGTTTCTACGATTTGGCTTTACATTGGTTTTCTTCTTCGACTGTGTTCCAAGCCGTTGAATTGGAGATCGTCGTGCTGTTAATGTTTTATAGCCCCTTTCGTTTACGGGTCATCCTTCGAATCTAGCTCAACCTGGTTGACGGAGATGAGTGGCATATGGATGTCACGGATCCTGGCGAGCACACCATGCAGCGCCGCCTGGTCATTGAGCTGACCGGTGAAGGTAGTGACAGGCGTACCATCCTCGGCGTAGCTGGTGGCAATTGTCATATCTTCAAACCAGGAACTCCAATCCTCGTCGATATGACCTTTCACCTTGATTATGTACACGCCCTGACCGGCAAAATTAGGGTTGTTCATCGATGCTCCTAGGATCATTTACTTATCAACCCTAGATTAGCAATAAGAAGGATGGATAGTCACCATCCTTTAGGATGGAACAAGGACTATCTCTTTTTGTGGTGAATAGAGTGTGAGATGGTGAAGTGGGGAGGACCGACTCTATCTTCCGGCTCTTGCTACCTAGCTATCATGCAGGATTCCCAGTTCGCGGGCTCTTATTACTGCTGCGCGGCGATTGGCTACTCCCAGTTTGCTGTAAATGTTGCGCGCATACCATTTTACGGTGTTCACCGACAGATATAGTTCGTCGGCAATCTCTTGGTTGGACGGCTCGCCAGCCAGATATCGCAAGATGGTCATTTCACGCTCGTTTAGCGGCTCGACCAGGGGAGCAGGGATAGGGGAATGGGCTGAGCGGCCGAGCAGAGCTCGCCTGGGCTCAGCTTGGGATGGGGGAACATCGTGATCGGGGGTGGGTTTTGCCGGAAAAGCCGCCAACAATCTGGCCACGTAAGTTGGCGAAATACCGCGTCCGGCCGCCAACTGGAGCAGCTCTCTCATTGGCGATCCCAGGTCAACAAAGGTGCGACAGTAGCCTTGGGGTTCACCAAACACCAGGGCACGCGACAGGGTTTTGAGGGCTTTATTTTTGTTGCCCAGGTTATAAAGGGCCAAAGCCTGGAGCGACAAGTAAGTGATCAATTGGCCGATCCGCCCGGCACGCTCTGCAGAGATGATAAGACGATCCAAAAGTGGGACCGCTTGCTCGGACTTGTTTTGGACAATTAGGACGCGGGCCAAGGTCAGGTATTCATACTCCTGTTCATAACGAAATTCGTCATCGGGATTCAAACCCGAGGTTTGCGCCCAACTCACGGTTTCAGCGAATACGTCTGTTAGCTGCGGTCGCGACTGGCTGAGCAGCAAATTTCGGTTAATAATCTGGGGTTCGAGATGCTGAACTGGTTTAGAGAAATCCGCTGACAGTCTCATTCTCTTTACTTTACCTAAATAGCCCAGAGCCTTCTCCACATCTCCCAATGCATAGTGCATATCTACTAAATGCAAGTAATTACTGACTCGATTCGTGCTTCCAACTAACTCATAATACTCCCGGGATTTTCTCCAATACATGGCAGCCTGATTCAGATCGTTCCACTCATAATGCAGCTTACCCATCTCCGTCCGAAGGTGAGCCAACATACGCACCGGTCGTCTTTCCCGGCCTTCCACATGGGACCATTCATTTATCCAGTGAAACCCTTTTTCGCCGTTGATCCTCGCTCGGTTCAATGCTCCGCAGATGAAATCTGTATTCATCTGGTACTCTAGGCAGGCTAAAGCGGGATAGTGGAGGCCAGCTCTCTGGTTCAATGGTAAAGCAATTTGTAGGTAATGATGTGCGTTTTCTACCTGACCAAGATTATTGCACGTAATCCCCAAATTAAGCGCCAGGGTCCCCCGCAGAATATCCAATTCCCTGGTTTCAGTTTCTGGCAGCGTCTCATAAGCCAAGAGGGCAAGATCTAAAGATTCTTGTTGATCACCCCTGTGGCCGGCGATATAGGATCGGATTACCTTTGCCGCGTTGGTGAGATAACCTACATTGAGGTCTTTCGACAATTTCGCTGGATCAGATAGTTTCGCCTCAGCCAGGGTCAATAACGATTCTGCGGCTTCTAGTTGGTATTCGAACTGCAAAGCCGAAGCGTGGAAAATACACAACCGGGGGAACAGAGCACGCACATTCAATGGCAGTCTGTCCGCCCAGCTAATCAGTTTAGATACTTCTGCATTGACTAATACTAAAGTCTCTGCGTTTTCATCTAATAGTCTTGCAACACGCATGGCATCGTTCCCGGCAAAGGCGTGTTCGATTGCTTCGGCCAGCATATCTTGATCTTCATACCATTGGCTGGCGCGTGTAAATAGCTTTGGGACGATCTCGGGTTGTCCACTTCTGAGACGTTGCCTCAAAAAGTCACCGAAAAGGTGATGGTAACGATACCAATTTCGCTCATCATCAAGAGGATTGAGAAACAGGTTTGCCCTCTCCAGATGATCGAGCATCTCTCTCCCATTTGTTCCTGGCATCAAAGCTTTGCAGAGCGGTGCATTGAATTTCTTCATAACCGAGGTGTACAACAGAAATGTAGACACCTCTTTGGCTTGGCGAGACATTACTTCTTCAACAAGATACTCGATTAGATGTCTATGGCTGCCAGTAAAGGCATCAATCGCATCATGTTTGTCCTGGCGATCCCGTAACATCAGGGCGGCTAGATGCAACCCGGCAATCCAGCCCTCCGTACGGGATTCCAATTCTTGAATATCTTCAGGGGAAAGGTCGAGGCTCATCAAATCGTTCAAGAATGAGGTAATTTCATCAAAGGAAAACCTTAAATCGACTTCGCATATCTCACACAATTCTCGCTGGACGCGTAATCGCCCTAAAGGCATGGGAGGGATAGTTCGGGAGATGATCAATACGTGCATCCCGGGTGGGAAGTGATCGAATAGGAAATCAAGAGCCTGGTGAACTTTGATTTCTTGGACGCTGTGGTAATCATCTAATACCAAGACAAAGCGGGGCGCCGCATTAGCAAAGTCATTGACCAGGGTGGTCAGCAGGTTTTCAATGGGCGGGTCGGTGCTAGCTTCCAGGATCGCTGGAATGTCGACGCCGATGTCGGGAATGATCTGTTCTATGGCGGCAATTAAATAGCTGAGAAAATGAGCGATGTCGTTGTCGGATTCATCGAGAGAGAGCCAGGCGACAGGCATCTTTAAGCTCGTTATCCACTCGCTAACCAAGGTCGTTTTGCCATATCCCGCCGGGGCGGAGACGAGGGTGAGCTTGCCGCCCAAACCGGTATTCAGCCGTTCGATCAGCCGCGGCCGGGATACGATGTCCGGTCGTAGCGGTGGGACATACAATTTCGTAGACAGCAGGGAATTTTGCATTGGGGTCAGTAGCTAAGCCTGGGCATCGACCCTATCTTCCTCAAGACGCAGACTGCGCGCCAGCAGTAAGGCAGCCGCCATACAGATGAAAGGAAGAACGCTCATTAGAAATCTGAACGCATTCTCTGGGTTTGGGCCCGGATCCTCACCGCTTACGTAGCCGAAGAACACACCTAAGAGGATCAAAGCCAGCGCCTCGAGTAATTTTGACAGCCGACCAATGAAGCGGTTCAGACCGTAGTATACTCCTTCCTGGCGGCGGCCGGTACGCTCCAGGCTGCGATCAACCAACCTAGCCATTATCATCTCCCGGCAGACCTTGACGCCACCCAGGCCGGCACCAGCGAGGACTGCGCCAATGGTGGCCCCGGTCAAATTAGGTGCCAGCCCAAGGGCGACGGCTGATAGGAGCATTACTCCGATGGCCCACAGCCAGGTAGGCTTGACGCCCCATCGGCGAACCAATCTACTCCATACCGAGACAGACAGAATAGCAATGATGAATACCGTTCCAAAAATCAGAGAGGGTGCCCGTGGGCCAGCTCCTAAAGTGTACTTGGCATAAAAAGCGACCCCTATCGTATAGAGCCCGGTGGTGAACCAGAGCAAAGTGGCCACGGCCGTGAAGTGCCAGAAGGGCCGGTCTCGGAGTACGTCCCCAAAGGCATCCTGTAAATTCAAGGGGGGCGCCTCTTGAGCGCGCGGGTCTTCTGAATTTCGTAGTATGGCGCCGAGTAGCAAGATGCCGGCTATGATGGCAATGAGAACGGCCATGCCGGCGAAGCCAAAAGCGACGTAAATGATGGGCGTCAGGGCAAGGCCGACCAACTCGCCGGCCGATCCGAGACCCTGACCATAGGCGCTAGCCCGTGTCCGTTCCTTGAAACCCTGGAAAAGCTCCGGAAAAAGGGCCTGGTAGTTGATGTTCATGACGGTCGACACAGTTTCAAATAAGAAGATCACGATCAAGGCGTACCAAAATAAGGCATTCCCCTCTCGGAAAGCCCTTGGTA
>JAUVOB010000414.1 GCA_030599405.1 Chloroflexota bacterium
GAGAGTTCATAGAATCGGGCTTGTAAGCCTGTCGCCACCGTCTCCAATCCAACCATCCATTGATCTGCCGTCGACTATCGTGAATTAGTAAGCTTCTGGATCAGCTCCTCTCGGGTCGGATTTCCCATGTATATAACCCGGTCGTCAAGAACGTAGGTAGGGGTAGCGAAGACGGCGCCCGGCCGTCGTGTGTCGTTGAGATTTCGCAGTTCGATATCGACCCTAGGAACCTGGTGCGCTATGTCGGCCACGATCCGCCGCGATTCCGCGCAAGCCCAACATGTATCTTCTATATAGACGTCTAGCTTTGGCATGACTCTATCTTCCCTTGAACCCGTCCTGAACTGGGCGGATCGTAGCATGGCTGAGGGTGGAGCGACGTAAGAGGTTATACATTACGCTTCACGGGCATGGCCGGATAGCTGCATCGGACATGGGATATTCGCGAGTAAGCCATGTGAAAACTAGCGAGCTTTCCTTAGAGAGCCACTCTGCACGGGGTTTACAGATCTAAAGTGAGTTATACTGGGCCGATAATGACTTCTACTACTGAAGGAAACATCAGGAGATGAGAAGAGCTATCCTTATTGTGTTCCTCTTGCTACTACCCATCATCCTGATTGCTTTGATTTTATCTGTTCAAAGTAGCGATCGTCAGACCTGGGAGGTTGAACTCGACAAGTACAAGGTCTATAAAGAGGCGATTGTCTCGGGCACGCTGAAAACCAGGCTCGTTGATAGGGGGACCATGCCCTGGCACTTTAGCAGTATCATGAGCAAGGCAGCCTTTGGTGAGAATCCCCACTTCGGGACGGACTATGGCTATGATGGGAAGAGAAATGAAGACGGCTTAAAATCGTTGCCTTTCCCGCCAGAAGCGGTGTGGTGCGCCTTACTGGTGGCCAATCCCCAATCCACTGATTCCTATTATGGCGATCCCCATTACGTCGTCGTGTTCGTCGCCGAACACCATGATCTATACAATGCCGCTTTCGTCGTCCACGAGGTCGCGAGCGACCACATCCCCCTGGTGGAGAGCCTATCCCTTGTCGGCTGCAAGACAGTGATGGAGGAAATCCAGTTGAGCGAAGCCGGCCGGTGGACATAGGTTTGGACGACGGCTAATCTCGAATATCCTTACCCCAAGCACAGATAGATAGACCTGAGCTAAACTGTTCTTCTCCGGCCGAACCGGTTCATCCTTTACTAGTCCGTCGAACGCCGGCTCCCATTATATTGGCCCAATAGAAGAGGTATGGCAGGCAACACTAAACGGTTATTATTGGGTGAAGAAGACATTGACCATATCAGTGAACACTCCCAGCCAATGAGAGAAGAAAAATATCGAATCGTTCCAATTCCGAGAGAGCGCCGGTTTGCCCTGGATGCCGGCCGTCTAGGTCGAGGTAAGCATATCGTCCATGGTCTCGCCGAAGTGGACGTCACCGGCGCCCGCCTGATCATCAGGCAACATGAGGAGCAGACGGGGGAACGGTTGTCTTTCACCGCCTTTATCATCAACTGCCTTGGAGAGGCCATAAACAGGCATAAGGAACTCCACGCCTATCGAAATTGGCGAGGGCAGTTGGTGATATTCGAGGATGTCAACATCGCCACGATGATCGAAGTGGAAATGGGTGGGAGACCGGTGCCAATGCCCTATGTCTTCAAGGGCGTGAATAACAAGACCTATCGAGAGACTCACGAAGAGATCAGGGAAGTCCAATCTACACCAAGAGAGAGCGAGGGCGGGCGCCTTATGCGTTGGTTCTTGTACCTGCCCTGGATCATCCGCCGGCCGTTTTATTGGATTGTCTTAAGAGTGCCCCAACGTTTTCGGGCTTATTCGAGCTCGGTCATGGTTACCGCGGTGGGGATGTTTAGCCGGGGAGCAAGTTGGGGAATACCCCACCCCAGTTTCACCCTCACAGTCACATTGGGAGGGATCGCCGAGAAGCCCGGGGTGTTGAACGGGGAGATAGCCATACGGGAATATCTTCACCTGACCGTCAGCGTCGATCACGACATCGTGGATGGAGCGCCGATAGCCCGTTTTGGTAATGAGTTGATGGGCCTTATCGAGCGGGGGTACGGGCTGCAAGACCAGGAATGAGGGGTGTGTTCGCCGCATAATATTTCCAACGCCCAACTTGCACTTATTCTGTTATCGGGCGCATCTTTGACAATCCTGGTTAGATCAAACGACGGGTATTCAATGACTAGCACTATCGCCTTTTAATTGGCGTCTGAGAAGGTACGGACCCAACATGTCGATGAGCCAACCAAAACACATCTCGACCCAAGGAACAAGACGCATGAAGCGCGGGATATATACAACTCTTTTCGGTTTTTTGATCAGGGCGACGATCCTGCCTGCGACGGCTTCTGGGCTGATGGC
>JAUVOB010000196.1 GCA_030599405.1 Chloroflexota bacterium
AAAGGGGGACTTGGATGCTTAACGAAAGTATCACTCAATTGGGTGAAGTCGCGCTAAATGTTGTCGAAGGACCACCTTCTGGCACTCCGTTGTTGCTCATTCACGGAGGAGGTAACCTCTGGCAAGAATTCCTGCCGATTGTTCCCGGACTGGCAATGCGATGGCATATGTACACCCTGGTTCTGCGGGGACATGGCAAATCAGATTGGGTTGGCGGCCGTTACCGTCCAGAGCATTACGCGACAGCCGTCCTGGCCCTTATCGAAGCAAATGGGTCATGACCTTAGGATGGAATCGTGGGACGTCAGTCAGCTCCTGATGACGATGACAAGTTTTCTTAAATCGCTCTGATTTGCCACCCGGTGACCGACTTGGCCGCTGCCACCAAGCGGTCAGGAGTCAGCGTCAAGAGAAATGGTTTCTAGTTTGGGACCTGTATAAAGGCCTTGTAACTGTGGCAGTTAGTACCCATATCAAAGCTCCCCTGCCATAAGGCCAGCACCTTATTCAGCCATGCATAGTGGTGTGAATCGGTCTGGAAGTGCACCGAAGCCGTGGTTACCCATTCGGTCGGTCTGGCCATATCTGGTCGCATGAAATAACCGACCGAATCAAAGTTGATTCGCGAGCCATCATCTGTCTTGATCAACCCTCGAAGATTGGAGCCGCAGATGAATTCGTCTTCTTCTCTGAACAGATCCCAATGGACAACGCCGTTCACTTTCGAACCGAAGACTGCACCCTCCCCGCTACCCAGGTACTCGCCTATCTTACCTCCGTCTGGGAGCACCCGGGCCATACCCTGGCGATATTCCAGCTCCACGTCGAATAGATGTTCAAGATGGGTACCTGGTTTTGAATCCTTATCTGGCATGAGCGGCTCTCCATGATGTATGTGACGCTTAACTACCATCTCCAATCAGAAGTTGAATCCGCCCTTCAGATAACCATTCAACGGTAACGCCTTTTCCGCATCCACCGCAATAGGCGATCCACTCGTGATCGTCTTCTTTCTCGCCGATCTTTTCCTGCTTATCGAAATTGTATTGGCCATCCTCTTGAACATAGCCAACTTGTTCAAATTCTGTCTTTCTGATCCAGGTATGGCCGATAGCCAGCACATTGCTACCGCAGTCCGAACAAATAAAAAACGGTTCCTTGGTCATCGAATTAATCCTTTTGTGGTCCAAAGCGCACAGAGCTAGATCCCCTGCTCAATGGAAAAATCAAGTTAACTATTATCATTTCGCCTGCCCACTTTATGAGCCTGCATCCACCACAGTATAATCTAATCCATCGTTGCCAGAAATACCGTAACCAAACATCCTCAGTAAGACAATAATCTCGTTTCCTCTATCGAAGAGGAGGCAATGGCCAAGGTTCACCACCTGGCCAATCCTGGCATGCCCTCACACGACTTAGTACGGGAGTGATTGAGAGGAACTCGGCGAGCCAGGACGGCCGCTGGCCCTTACATTTCTTTCTGCTCCAACCCGGGAAGATTCGCTGCATCAATAGGTTCGTACTCCTTATCACCGCCATATTGACAAACCAGCTTCATCGTCAGTTCCATGGCCTGTTCAATTCTTCCAACCGTTTTAGCTATTGATTCATCGCTCAGCTTCCCGTCAGCGACGTACAAACTCTGGATGTAAGTGCTGTTTAGGTTCAGCTCCCAAACAAAACTGGTGAAGGCCGTCTCTATTTGAACGAGCCTGGCTACGGATCCTTGAATACGATCTAAAGGATTATGGATCAGCTGAACAATCAGTCCTCCGAGGGTGCCAACGGCAGCCAACATACCCAAAACTCGGGAGGCCATCTCATCACCCACCAGGGCGGCCGTTATACCAGCACCGATAACAAGCAGTCCGGCTGCGAAGACCAGAATATTGAGACCCTGGAGCACTCGCATAGTCCGTTTGGATTCCGATACCGCTCCTTCAAGTATCTGCGCTGCCTGTTCGCCACGTTTCTTTGAGGGATCAAGATAATAGGTTGCCAGCAATTCTTGTCGGAACTTACGTGTTCGTTCTTCACCCCCCATCGCTCGTGTTATGGCCGCGACCGCTTCCCTTCCACCTACCCTGGCAAGTAGTCGAGCACTGCTCTCCCGGACCTCTACGTCATCCTCCTCTGGTAGTCGCCCGGCCAGGACCGGAATAGCATGATTGCGAAGCTCAGCAAGGATGGAAGAATGAAGCCGTCCTTCTCCGACAAAGAACCTTTCGTCGCTCATTTCAGACAGCATGCGAACAATCCGCCGGCGAACCACGAGCTCTCGAGACGCCATTTCATCAGGGTTCTCACTGCCCTCTTCTCGCAGATCTGGAGGCCGTACCAAGCAGTTTGTGAGCGGCAGGACTGCGTACTTACTTCGACGCAGGAGTTCTTCGGTCAAATCGACAAGCATTATTCCTTTGGGCGTAGATAACCATAGAAGCCACTCTCGAATGATCGCTGCCATCGCTTCCCTTGACCCTGTTTTGGCCAACGACTCGATCGCCTTTGCTCTCGTTTCTTCATCGACCGTTTCATCCCGGATCATCTGAACCAGCTTTCCCTGTCTCATCAGCCGATCGCGACATCGATTATGGATGAGTGTCGCTAGCGCGTCTTCGGAGGTCACCTGCACTTTTGGATGGAAATCCTCCCTTACTCTTCGTTCAAGGGACTCGATGCTCTGCTCATACAAATCTTGAGACAGATTCGCGGCGTTCTGGCTGATCCAATCAGCCACAACCACTCGAATCGTCCAATCAGGATGGACCAGTGCTTCCAAGATATATGACATGCAAGTGTACTCGTTGGTTGCCAGATATCCCTGTAGTAAACCTGGTGGTGCGTCCGTTACCAGAAGGGCGCCTACTATCTCCTGGGGTATCGTGGGGTCACTCACGAGTCGAGACAAGGCCTCTACCTGACCTTCTAGCAGACAATAGGCTTCGAATCCTTGACCGTATTTGTTCATGATCAGCCACAAGGCATCTCGCACAACATGTTGCCATCTCGCGGGTAAGTTGGAGCTGATGCCGGTCATCCAGGTGATCATCTCGCTTCGATCATTCAAACCCTCAGCCACCAAGACATCTAAAGCAAGAGGTACCATACGATCCGGATCTCTCAGGATCTGCTGGGATATCTCGTCACGAAATTCGCCGGACATTAGGAGAATGTACTTTCGCTGATTGTTTATCCGGGTGTCTGCCATGAGTTTCCCAATAACGGGTTCTATCTCGGACGATACGGCTAGCACTGCAGAGAGACAGTCCATCTCCATCCCGGCTACGTCTCCGGCACGCAACAGCGCCCACAGTGGGTCAAGGATCATCTCTTTTTCTTGATCGTTTAGTTCAACTAAGCCCAGCATGGCAATAGCCGCCCGGATCTGTTCGCGATCAGCTCCTTTAAGCATGCTAATTATCTGGGTGCTAAGAGCACGATTATCAACTTCGACGGCACTTATCGCTTGATAGGCGGTGTTTCGCACAGCCACTGAAGGATCGAGCACAGCAATTTCCCATAGCCTTGGAAGCAGCGTGGATGCCTCTGGTCCAAGCTCCCTGAGACCTCTCACCGCTTCCTGCCGGATTTCGCAATTATCGTCAATCAATTGCCGGCTCAATTGCCGAATATCGGATTTGGACATTTCTATCTCCCGTTGTTGCGTCCCCGCCGGAGTGAAAGCTCCCTAATCTAGCCTACTGGGATCAGTCATTCTTGGTGCGTGAATAATGGGAAGATGTTTGCGAGCAAACAGGCAATGGAACAGGCGAAAAATAACGGAAGAAAAACCGGTTGCAGGGCCTCTTTAGCCACTGAAGCCTTCGATAGAGACAAGGTAACAGAATCTAATAAGAAGTCGGAGTCGTTGACCTATCAGGCTGAGAGTTGCGGCTCTTTGGATGTGGGTTGTGGTTTATAAGGCGACGGCTGGTGAGAGTGGCTTCTAGAGTGTCTGGTTTAGTTCCCTGAACATCGCCAAGTAAGAATCCATGCCTGCACGCAGGTCGAAGGACAGATCCAGGCCAATGGATTGATCGAACGCGTTGCACTCATCGAAGAAGAGGGTCGATGTCTTTGCCAGCGCTCTAAGAATCTCCGTATCTTCAGTGCTTCGGGGCAGAGTCTCCTGTAGCTTATCCTGGAACTCCAGTGGAAGAAGATGGACAGGTCGGAAATGATGTGGATCGAGCTCTCTTTGAATACAGGCCAGTTCGATAGCTCTCGTCCGTACAGTTTCAAGATAGTGTAGCGCTCGCCAATTATGTCCGCGAGCAACGGAGATGGCTACATGAGTGATATAGTGCCAAATTGAATCGAGGAGACGTCGGTATTCGGTTTCCGGGCCGATCACCACCCGATTTTCCCAACTAGATTGCATTATCTCTTCGATCTGACCTGACCGGTCGAAAATCACGTTCCATCGG
>JAUVOB010000308.1 GCA_030599405.1 Chloroflexota bacterium
CTGTTTCTGGTGATTACCACCTACCAACAGCGTCATGAGGAGAGTATTTATACAGGGGTGATGATCTGGGGGCAGGATCTTAGTGGCCTTACCAAAGAGGAGGCTATTCTTCTTCTTGAGACGGCCTTTCCATATCCGCAACAGGAATCCATCGTCCTGGTTGATCCTGAGCGGGGCGATCGGTGGGTGCGTACGCCTGCGGAACTGGGATTGTATTTCGACGCGGCAGAAACAGTAGACGCAGCTTACGATATTGGTCGTAACGGTGGACCTATTACGAGGCTCCTGGAACAGTTCGACAGCTGGTATTACGGTCGCCAATTAGCCCCCATCGTCGTCTTCGACGAGGGAATCATGGACCAAGCCGTAGCCGAAATCGCTGATACCATATACCGGCCCGCTACCGACGCCAGCTTGGCTTATAACGGTAGCGAGGTAGGTTTTACTACTGCTCAGGTAGGCCGAAACCTGGACGCAGACGATACGCGCGAGCGACTCGTGTATCCGGTAACCAACCTGAACGAAGCTCAAATTCAGCTCCTTATTCACGAGACCCTGCCCCGTATCGCAGATACCAGTGCTTCAGCCCAACAGCTCGAGTACATAATGAGCGGTCCAATGACTCTCTTCTTACAGGAGCCATTAGCCGGCGTCGATCTGGAGAACGTGAGTATCCCAGTCGACGAGTTAATCAAGTGGGTCCGAATACAGACGGTGGAGGATGACCAGGGAAGAGTAACTACGGAAGTGTTCCTGGATAAGAATGCAATTATAGCCTGGTTGGAATCCTACCGGGAGTTATTGGAGCGAGATCCGGTGAATGCCCGATTTTACTATGACGATGGGACAGGCGAGCTTGTCCTGGTCGAACCCCACGTAAGCGGACGAGAGCTTGATGTAGAGGCGACGGCAGACCAGTTCCTAGGACAGGTAATGAGCCCTGATCGTTCTATGCCCTTCGCATTGAAGGAGGTAGTTCCCGCGGTTCATTCTGGAGCCACCGCAGCTGACCTGAGTATAAGCGAGCTGGTCAGTGAAAGCACCACCTGGTTCTATGGATCGTCCAACGAGCGTAAGCATAATATCGCCCGAGCGGCTTCGAATTTCTATGGGATAGTTGTCGCTCCCGGTGAGGAGTTTTCCTTCAATCAGTTTCTGGGCGAAGTCAGCGCCGAGCAGGGCTACGAAACCGGATTGATTATCTTCGGCGGCCGGACAATTGAGGGTGTTGGTGGTGGCGTGTGCCAGGTAAGCACTACGGCTTTTCAAGCTGCTTTCTGGGGTGGCTTTCCGATAGTGGAGCGATGGGAACATGGCTACCAGGTTGGCTACTACGACGATGGTGAAGGACCGGGTATGGACGCAACGGTTTACTCCCCTTTGGTCGACTTACGCTTCATAAACGACACACCCCATTACTTGTTAATTGAGAATTACTACAACGAAGCGAACTCCTCGCTGACGTTCAAGTTCTACAGTACAAGTATGGGTAGAACCATCGTCAAGGAAGGGCCGTTCATTGAGAATGTCACGCCGGCCAAATCAGACATCTGGGAAGTAAATGACGAGTTGGAGTTGGGCGAGATTGAGCAGGTCGACTGGGCGGTTGAGGGGGCCGATGTCATGGTTGAGCGCTCCGTCTATAACCTGTACGGTGATCTGCTTCGCCTGGACACCTTCGTTAGCCATTACATCCCTTGGCAAAACATCTACCAATACGGTCCAGGCACCGAGCTGCCCGAACCTGAACCAACCCCATCACCATCACCATCACCATCACCATCACCATCGCCGGAAGCCGGCACGCCTGTGGCGCCAAGCCAAACACAATAATATAGGCCTGACCGCTACCGTTTCACGCTTGCATCTTTCACTCTCCGTTACTTTTCTCCCATCTTCCCGACTAAATAGATACATGAGACGGGGTTTCATTGGAAACCCATATTACGTACACGGCAAAGGACGGCAGGCCTTTGATCAAAGAGCTAACTATTTTGGTCAGCACTGATTAGTAGAATGTGGGTCTCGCTTCCGATCCGATAGTGTGCTTGTTATAATCGTGAACTGGCAACACCAGATAGTGACCGACCTGCGACCGACTCGATTATGGAAGGAAGATCGTCCCGGTTGTTGGTTGGATGTTATTGGTCACTTGACGATGTTCTAGTAAATCAACCCTTTCACACTATTTTCGGAGCATCCACACGCTGTGCAAGATGAACTGACGCTGTTGGATGGAGTCCGGCGGCTAGAACCGGCGGCTCTTGAGCAGGTTCACGATACATACTATCCGGTTATCTTCCGTTATATATCCTTTCGTGTTGGCGATCAGGAAACGGCCGAAGATCTAACCAGCGATGTTTTTACCCGCTTGTTGAGCGCTGTGCGGGATCATACCGCACCTCAGAATACGCTTAGGGGCTGGTTATATGGCGTAGCATCGCGGGTAGTCGCCGATTATCACCGAAAAAGTTATCGAGCAGAACACGTGGATTTGACACCGGCGATAGAGAGCAGTACACCAGATCCATCTGAAGCCGTATCCAACAAACAAACGCTTGAGGCGCTCCATGCAGCAATGGACGACCTTACCGAGGATCAACAGGAGGTCATCGCCTTGAGATTTGGCTATGAAATGCCAATCCGAGAGGTTGCTAAACAGATGGGAAAAAGCGAAGGAGCCATTAAACAGCTCCAGGCACGAGCGGTTGCCGCCCTTTCACGTACGCTTGGAACTCGGAGAAACTGAGAATGGGCTCACCAAACGAACGTACGTTGATCGATGCTCTTGATGCCCTGGAAAATGGCGAATCTATAGACTCGATCCTGGCCAATAACCCAGTAGATAAGACGGAGCTGCTACCCGTGCTAGAAACCGCAGCGAGGCTTGCCCAGATCAGGGTTGCTCATTCCCTAGAGTCCCAGTCAAGTTCGAAGCGGAAGTTTCTCGAGCAGGCTGCAGACCTATATGGAGGCGCTGAGCGGCCTAAAGCCTTTGCAGGCCTCTTCAGGCGATTCGCCTTGTCAGTTGTTCCTCTGGTGATGGTTTTAGTCTTGCTCGCTTCGGGTATTGTATTTGCCTCACGCTCGGCCGTGCCTGGCGATGCTCTCTATGGCGCTAAGCGTGCGGTTGAGGACCTGCGATTTACACTAACCATCGATTCCCAGGCTCGACAGGCATTAAGCAACAAGTTCGAGCAGGAGCGGATTCGTGAAACTAACGCCTTGCTGAGAGACGGCAAATCAGCGGAGGTCGA
>JAUVOB010000389.1 GCA_030599405.1 Chloroflexota bacterium
GCAATAACTCGAGACAACGAATGGTGAACCAGGTCGCTAGTCGTCGCGAAGAAGACATTCATTAAAGGGAATTTCAGCTTCCCTTTCAGCTCACTATTATAACGTACAGGGACACGAAACCCTGATCTAGTTGACCGATGTTTCAAGTGGGGCAGTGACTTCGAGGTTTTGAGACTGATTGTCTATTGAAAGTTACCAATATCGAGCAGTTGGCTAGCGATGTTTTCGGTACTTCCACCTGAGAAATAAGGAGAGGAGGGCGCCGCCAATGACTATCAGGGGCATAAAGATAAGAGGCGTCACCATTGGCCTTGGCTTGTTGACAGGAGGTACGCTTGCAGAGGACCAATCTACAAGCACTGACCTCACTCCGCTGGTCATCGTGTCGCCGAAATCGGCCCCCTCTATGTTCACGGCGATCCACTTGCTGTCGCTTAGATCTGCGTAACAGAAATTGGCGCCATCCAAATTTACGCCGGCTAATGAGGTACCTATGAGCCGCGCGTGCGAGAGATTTGCGCCCGCAAGGTTTGAGCCGGCAATCATGGCCCTAGTGAGGTTCGCATGGCTCAAGTCGGCGCCTTGCATGTCCAAGCCTGTAAGTCTTTCATTCGAGAGGTCCAATCCGATTACATCAATACCGGTTGATTCCGATTCATATGGTTGTTTCTCTTCGATATCTTGTCCGCTTTCATACGCCTCAACAGGCATAATTTACTACTCCTACGAAAGTTGGTCTCGGATCGAGACATCACTGACTCTGATACTTATCATATCTCTCTTAACGCTACCGGCAGTTTGTTTGGCTAGCTATGGCGGAATACATTGTTATTGAAGAGCCCAACATCTGTTGAAAAGAAGTGGGACGTCAGTTGAAAAAGGCACAGATCCAACCCAATAATGGTGACCGGTCTCGTCACTTTATATAACCCCTATCTTGTAACTTCGATGTCATTCCGGTATCTTTTGGCACAGTTTGCATTCAGTGAGGTAAAAAAATGCCAGTTTCCGATCGCTTTAGACAACACAATTACAGGAACAATGACGATACTGATTTAGTGGATCCAAATGTCCCAAAGCAATATCCACCCGACATTGAGCTGGAGCCTATCCACCGGAATATCGACCTCTATGTCGATGTGGCCAAGGAAACCGCCAGCGGTTCCGTTACGATCACAGTTCGTGCGCGCCGAAACGGACCGTTTGAGATCGTTCTTGATGCCGTCGATTTCTTAGACGTTGCCGCCAATGACCCGGATGGCCTTGAATTATCATGGAAATATGATGGGCGCAAATTGAGCGTGCGCTGGGAGGAGCCTTTCGACACCGGCGAAGAGCGTCGAGTAGAAGTTACCTATCGCGTCGTTAAGCCGGTCGATGGACTCTATTTCTCAAAACCTGATGACGCCTATCCAGACCGGACTTGGTATGCAGTAACAGATCATGAAACCGAACGAGCCCGCCACTGGCTTCCCTGTGTTGATCTACCCACCGTTCGAACTACAGTCGATTTCCGCCTACGGGCTGAGGAGCGATTCACCATTCTAGCGAACGGCGTGCTGGTCGAAGAGAACGCTAACGGCGACGGGACAAAGACAGCTCACTGGAGATTGGAACAGCTCTGTCCCAGTTATCTGACATGTTTCGCCCTCGGTGATTTCATTAGGGCGGATGATGGCGTCTTTGACGATGGGGAGAAGGAGATACCGTTAGCTTATTTTTCAGGTCCCGAGTATAGCAGCGAAGAGCTGATGTACGCTTTCGGCGGCACGCGGAAAATGATGGCCTGGATGACCAGGAAACTGGACATGCCATTTCCCTTTCCCAAGTATTACCAATTTTCATTACCCAAACTCGGCGGCGCCATGGAGAACATCTCGCTGGTGAGTTGGGGGGACTGGGCCATGATGGATGAAATCTTGGCCGAAGAAATCGGTTTCTGGATTGACCAGGTTAACGTTCACGAGATGGCTCACAGTTACTTCGGCGACGCTGTCGTCATTCGAGATTTCGCCCACGCATGGCTTAAGGAGTCTTGGGCTACCTACATGGAGCAATGTTATTGCGAAGATATCTTAGGGCCTGACGAAGCTCTCTATATCTACTACGATGATTCCGTGCGTTATTTTCGCGAGGCGGACGAGCGCTACAAGCGGCCTATCGTCACCCGGCATTTTAAAAGCTCCTGGCAAATGTACGACCGTCACCTTTATCCCGGCGGGGCATGCCGGCTTCGAACACTACGATACGAGTTGGGGGATGAAGTATTCTGGACGGCCGTACAGGACTATCTAAAACGATATAATGGAAAAGTTGTCGAAACAGATGACTTTCGCCATGTAATGGAAGAGCATTCTGGGCGCTCGCTTGGTAAGTTCTTCGACCAATGGTTTCATTCCCCGGGCTATCCGGATATTGGGGTTACTTTTAAGTACGATTCTAAGCAGAAACAAGGCACGTTCAAGATTGAGCAAAAACAGGTTGATAAGAAGAAAGGGATACCGGCTTTCGCTTTATCTACTGAACTTGGCTGGACGATAGATGGAGAAGAGCACCTTGTACAGATCAAGCTAGACGAGACCAAGCACGTCGTCGTAATAGACATGCCAAGCGAGCCAGAGCAGGTGCGCTTTGATCC
>JAUVOB010000179.1 GCA_030599405.1 Chloroflexota bacterium
TCTAACAGCATTGTTCCTGGTTTTTGGAGTCTTCGCAGTTTATGCAGGCGATGACGGGACTCATGTTACAGAAGAAGTCCCTCGTCTACCGAGATCCTCTAGCCAGAATCTCCTGGTCAACTCATCCTTCGAAGGAGCCTATAGTTCATACATACCCCCGTTCGGACATCCCGATTGTCCGGCAGGAATCTGTCAAACCGCCCAAATGGCCACTGGATGGACGCCTTATTGGAAATCGCACAATCCAGCTGACGATCCTTGGATTTTCCGGATGCCGGAGTACAAGCCAGCCGAGCTGAATATCCCCCCACCGCCGCGTGTACGAAGTGGGCAACGCGCTCAACAGTATTTCACCTTTTTCTCAACTCATCTTGCAGGGATTTACCAACAAGTCTCCGTCAATGCAGGTCGACAATATTGCTTCACAATCTGGGGCCATTCCTGGTCCTCAAATAACGACGACCCGCACACAAGCGACAGCCCGTTGATCCAGAAAATCGGCATCGATCCCTTCGGTGGAACCAGTTGGGAAAGTGGCGACATCGTATGGAGTCTCCCCTCGGAACAATACAACGAATATGGCTTGTTCTATGTATGCACTATAGCTCAGGCGAATCACCTGACAGTGTTTACTTTCTCAGAACCCGTCTGGGCGGCAAAACACAACGATGTCTATTGGGATGACGCTGAGCTGATACTCTACGAGTCTGATATGACGATATCTCAAGTCGATGGGATCTCATTCCTGGCAGAAATGAACAACCCGAAGCTGGTGACTCGCGAGGTAGTAATCGATATTCCCGATGATCCATGGGTGTCTTGGAATGCGCAGATAGAAAGTGGCGGAACGATTGTCCCGACCTTGAGTACAACTGGGGGTACAGCCGGAGATAATCTGACGATAACGGTCGATAGCACAGGATTGCAGATTGGTTCCTATTCTGCAGAGATTACAATCAGGTCCACCCCATGGCTCGCTGGCAGCCCCGCGAGGATACCCATTACAGTAGTCGTCGCGGCTGAAATCCATTTCAACGGTCTCGCATTCCTTACGAGCCCATAGGCCACTTGAGGAAACGCAAAGGGCACCCTTGTAGGGTGCCCCAAAAGTGACTCGCGATCTGATTACTGGATCGTCGCTAATCTACTCCGATTCCTCGACGCTCTCTACCTCAGTGGACTCGTCCTCCGAACCCTCGCGTATTCCTTCCCGGAAAGCACGAACGCCCCTGCCAAGCTCCTCTCCGAGTTTGCCAACGCGTCCGATTCCGAAGACAAGGAGTACTATTACCAGGATAATGACCCATTCCCAACCGCCTAAACTGGGCATGTCCTTCTCTCCAGGTCTGTAAGACCCAAAACAACCTAATCGTCAGATAAAGTAAATGTAGATATCGAGTTCAAGATGCCCTTCTATGATTCGCCCGGACCCATTGCCTCTGGATCGCACACGGTATCCGGCGATTGAATAGCGGACATCCAGCCCTCACAGATAACTTTTCCTCAGTTATTATAGCACTCGAGTCAATAGCAAGACAAGGACAGTCGCTTCTTCAACCGGTTGCTTGGCCCATATCTCGGTGCTAAACTAACCTCATATGTCGCAGGCCCTCTATCGAAAGTGGAGACCGGCTCGATTTGATCAGGTAGTCGGTCAGGAACACGTAACCAGTACGCTTAAGAACGCTGTTGCCGCTGGACGGCTTGGGCATGCTTACTTGTTTTCTGGACCGCGCGGAACCGGTAAAACAACAATCGCCAGGTTGGTCGCAAAGGCAGCTAATTGCCAAGATGAAGATCTTACCCAGCGACCATGCGACACTTGCCCACCATGCCTTGCTGTTAACGATGGAAGATACCTGGATCTAATTGAGATCGATGCGGCGTCGAATACGGGGGTTGACGATATACGGGATCTGCGAGAGAAGATCAACTTCGCTCCCTCCGAAGGACGATTTAAGGTCTACATCATCGATGAAGTTCATATGCTGTCGACAGCGGCCTTCAACGCCTTGCTAAAAACACTGGAAGAGCCACCTAGTCACGCTATTTTCATTCTCGCTACTACAGAAGAGCATAAAGTCCCCCTGACGATAAAATCTCGCTGCCAACAGTTTAGCTTTCGATTGCTTACCGGTCAGGAGATAACAGGCCGGATAAGGTGGCTTGCGGATAAAGAAGGCTTTACTCTGGAAGAGGCAGCTGTGGCGATGATCGCCCAGCATGCTTCTGGAAGTATCAGGGATGCAGAGAGTTTGTTAGATCAACTGGTCGCCGGTCCAGGTGACCAGATAACATTGGAGCGGGCACGGATGGTCCTAGGTACCGCGTCTAATGAGACGGTCAGCACCCTCACCGACGCGCTATTTGCAGGAGACGGCCCTAAAGGACTATCAATCATTCATGAAGCTTTGGGTACCGGGACAGACGCTCGTCAATTCTCCAGGCAGATGGTCTCATATATGCGACACTTATTGCTCATCGCCACTGCAGGACATGAGTTGCCGATCGACTTGACAGCAGACCAGCAGGCGATCATGAACCGTCAGGCTAGAGCTGCGAATCGAGCGTTTCTGATTGATGCGGTGAAACGTTTCAATACGGCGGCTCATATTCCGACAGGGAGTTGGCAACCGCAACTGCCATTGGAGTTGGCTTTCATCGAATTACTTCCCACTTCACCGGATCCTGTCTCGTCTGACAGTAGGATAGCTCCGCCGGTTGAGCGGCAGAATAAACCAAACCTTGTAAAAGCGACTGATCCGATAGGTCAGTCAGAAGCGACTGTCAGCGAGCCGGAAGAATCTGGCGCCGTTGTCGATTCAACTACCGCGGCTTTACTGGATTCTATCAAATCCTATTGGCCTGAGTTGAGGGAGCGCGTTGCTAAACGGGATTCGAACCTACCGGCTCTACTAGCCTCTTCCAAGCCCCTCGCTACCGAGGGTGCGATACTAGTTCTCGGCTTTGACTATCCGATCTTGAAGGAAAAGTTCGAACGAAAGAAAGAAGCCAAGGAAATCGTAGCGGCCGAGTTAAGCGAGCTGCTCCAGAGTCCGATAACGGTGCGAACTGTCGTTACCGAGCAATATGTGCCGCCGGTGACACAGGAAAGCATCGACATCGATGACTTCTCGGCTCTTGCTCAAGAGTTAGGGGGCGTCGTTCACAATCAGTAGAGTCATTATCCGGCACATCACGATGCCTGACAGCCGGCGGCTGGTAATGCACTAAATTCAATAGCTTCGCCGTTGATATGGCAAAAACAACAGTCGATAATCAATCTGCACATTGACGCGTGTGACGAGCGTCAACCGTCATAGAGGGCGGTTAGAAATAGGAGTGAATCATGGCCAAGAGATCCTACCGGGGAAAGCCAAAGAAGGAAAGAAGTGCGAGTAGCAGCAATATGATGAGTCAGTTTCAGGAGATGCAGAAACAAATGGCAGCCCAACAAGAGGCGTTGGCCACTGAGACTGTATCCGTGACCGCTGGCGGTGGTGCGATTACGATCGTTATTACCGGGCACCAGCGTATTCAATCAATCGAGATCCAACCCGAGTTGCTCGATCCAGAGGATATCGAGATGTTGCAGGACATGCTTGTGGCTGCCGTTAACGCCTCCATCGAACAATCACAGGCCATGGCTGCTGAGAAGATGGAAGGTTTAACTGGTGGATTAGGTCTCAACGATCTACTGGGTGGTCTCGGCGGGATGTAGATGTGACCAACGATATCCTACCAAGATCAGTTCAGCGGTTAATTGACGAGTTTTCCAGGTTACCTGGCATCGGTCCAAAGACCGCTTCGCGTCTCACTTTCTTCTTACTACGGGCTGCCAATGAACAATCCGCCGAACTCTCCGAGGCAGTTCGATTGTTAAAAAGCTCGACTAGACTCTGTTCGAATTGTTTTAACATCACTGAAATAGATCCATGCCCGACATGTAGCGATGATGCCCGTGATGATACGCTCCTCTGCGTCGTTGAGGAACCCTTGGATGTTGTTGCCATAGAGCGCTCTCGAGTCTATCTGGGTCGATATCACGTATTGCATGGGGTCATCTCACCGGTCGAGGGCGTCGGACCTGACGACCTGAAAATAGCTGAACTAATCCAACGTATCGAAAATGGTGATTTCATCGAAGTAATTTTAGCCACCAATGCCACTCTGGAAGGAGACTCGACGGCATTGTATTTGCAGCGAAGGTTGATGCCTTACGAAGTAAAGATGACGAGGCTCGCCAGGGGACTTCCAGTGGGAGGAGACCTGGAATATACGGATGAGGTCACCTTGGGTCGTGCGATGGAGGGACGCCAGGAGCTTATCTAAAGGGTGCGATCGCAAGGCGGGAGTGGATGGGAGTCGAACCCACCACCGCTCGCTCCGCGCGACCGGTCACCGGTTTTGAAGACCGGGGCATCCACCGGGACACAACCACTCCCGAATCTGCCATGAATATATCCAAGGCTGCCTTCTCAGGCAACCGGCAATCAGGAGACGCCAATTCTCAACTAGCTGTCAAACACCTACAAAGCAACCCATGTATCGCCCCAATTTACCAGATTATGTGACCCTCCCCCAACTTGACAGTGATATGCCCTTTGGATAGAATCAGCGTGCTCAACAAGCAATGCTAGACCACTAGCCGGGATAGCTCAGTTGGTAGAGCACTGCACTGAAAATGCAGGAGTCCCCAGTTCGAGTCTGGGTCCTGGCACTGATAGAATTGCATGCGGGTGTAGTTCAGTGGTAGAACGTCTCCTTGCCAAGGAGAAGGTCGTGAGTTCGAATCTCATCGCCCGCTCTAGAA
>JAUVOB010000254.1 GCA_030599405.1 Chloroflexota bacterium
AAGAAAACCCCAATGGGCAGGGGTACCTCCATCCTCATTACCTATGTCATCGTCTTAATCCTCATCACAACGATTGTCATCGCTTTTGGAACCACTGTCTTTAATCAGGCATTAAACTTGGTATACACGGTGCCCGACTTTGTTGAGGGTTCGGTAGAGTGGTTGTCTACGACCGAGGAGATAAGCATCGGGCCCTATCATATCGACATAAAAGCCTTCTGGGGTAGGTTAGACCAGGAGCTCATTCAGGAGCAACTCATCCCATCTATTGGATCAATCGTCCGCCAGACTGGAGGCACGTTGCTGCAATTGCTGAGCTCTGGAGTTCAGATTGGCATACAAGTCTTATTTACGTTCGTAATCTCCATTTACTTGGCCTTTGAAATTCCCCAGTTGGGCAGTTACGTTGAGCGTGCCGCTCAACGACCCGGTTATGGCCGTGATGCCAGAGTCTTGACTCGTGATTTCGGTCGAATATGGCGGGCTTATCTTCGCGGACAGGTGATCTTGGGACTGATTATCGGTGGAGCCGTGTGGATTTCACTGAGTATCCTCGGCGTTCAAAACGCTTTTGGTCTAGGGGTGCTCTCCGGTCTGTTGGAGTTTCTTCCCATCCTTGGCCCGCTTATCGGTACGGCCGCCGCCGCCATCGTCGCTTTTTTGCAGCCAACAAACTATCTGGGATTAAGCCCGGTGACCTTTGCCCTAATCGTCATCGGCGTCATGATTCTAATCCAACAGATTGAGAATAATCTTCTTGTTCCTCGAATTGTGGGGGGTGCGTTAGATTTGCACCCGCTCATAATAATCGTCGGGGTCTTCATCGGCGGTGCGATGGCTGGTCTAATTGGCGCGATCCTTGCCGCTCCGTTATTGGCTACGGTGAAGTTGCTCGGAACTTATGCCTGGAGAAAGATGTTCGATCTACCTCCTTTCCCAGTGGACGAGGAGGTCGAATATCGGGCATCTGGTCCGACTCTACTGAACCGCGTCGGGAAATGGATCGCTAGCCTCAGACACACCGCAAGTTAATTCCGCATTTAGATGAAACAAGAAGAAATTGTTATCAAACAAAGCCCTTTTGTATTCATCAAATACATCGTAATCGTCGAATTCTTCTTCGCTCTAATTCCCCTGTTAGCCGCTCAATTGCTGCGAGCTGAGGATAGCTACGAAACCGTAGGACTAGCACAAACATGAATGGCATCAAGGATGAAAGCCAGGCAAGCGGGAATTGCTACCCTCTAGGAGCTACTGTATACCCGGATGGGGTAAATTTCAGCATATTTTCCCGGAACAGTACAGGGATGTCCCTGCTTTTCTTTGCATATGCAGATGATTCCTCCCCGACTCATATTATCCGGTTAGATCCCAAGCAGAATCGCACCTTCTATTACTGGCATGTATTCGTTCCTGAAGTCAAGCCAGGTCAGATGTATGCCTGGCGGGCATACGGTCCGAATGATCCAAGAAATGGGCACCGTTTCGATGGAAACAAAGTTCTTGTCGATCCTTATGGGAAGGCGGTCGCCGTACCAGAGCGGTATAGCCGCATGTCGGCCTTCCAACCTGGGGACAACACCGCCACGGCCATGAAGAGTGTCGTGGCTAATCTAAGCGCCTACGACTGGGAGGGGGATGAGCCATTGGGCCGCCCGTACGCCCAGACAATCATTTATGAATTGCACGTCGGGGGCTTCACCAAGCACCCTAATTCGGGCGTAGACGCGCATAAACGTGGCACATATCTCGGTTTGATAGAGAAAATTCCATACCTCAAGGAGCTAGGCATAACTGCTGTTGAGCTACTGCCAATTTTCCAGTTTGATGAGCAGGATGCCCCAAATGGTCTGTCTAATTACTGGGGTTATTCACCAGTTTCGTTCTTTGCCCCCCATTGTGGTTATAGTACTGGGCGAGATCCGCTGCTTGGGTTGGACGAATTCCGGGACATGATCAAGGCCATGCATAGGGCCGGTATTGAAGTTATCCTAGACGTTGTCTACAACCACACGGCCGAAGGAGATCAGGACGGGCCAACATTCTCGCTGAAAGGTCTGGACAACAGCGTATACTACATGTTGGAGGATGTCGGTTCCGAGTACGCCAATTACAGTGGAACAGGCAATACACTAAACGCCAGCAACACGGTCGTTCGCCGGCTGATTTTGGACAGCTTGCACTTCTGGGTCGAGGAGATGCATGTAGACGGATTTCGCTTTGATCTAGCCTCCATCCTGTACCGTGATGAAAATGGGAAACCCCTTGAGAGCCCACCCACGCTCTGGGACATTGAATCAGATCCGCGATTAGCGGGCACCAAGCTGATAGCGGAGGCCTGGGATGCGGCCGGTCTGTACCAGGTAGGTAGTTTCATTGGCGATCGGTGGAATGAATGGAACGGCCGGTTTAGGGATGACATTCGAAGTTTCCTCAAAGGGGATCGGGGGGCGGTAACCCGATTGCCAGCCCGACTTCTGGCCAGTCCCGATATTTATTCTCACGAGGAGCGAGAGCCGGAACAGAGCATTAATTTCGTCACTTGCCATGATGGCTTCACCTTAAATGACCTTGTTTCATACAATGAGAAGCACAACGAAGCGAATAACCAAGATAATCGCGATGGTCTGGATCACAACCTGAGCTGGAACCATGGCGTTGAGGGACCGACCGACGACGCCAGGATCGAAGAGATTCGCAACCGGCAGGTAAAAAACTTTATAGCCCTCACTCTGATGGCCCTTGGAACGCCGATGATATTAATGGGCGATGAAGTGCGACGCACTCAGGGGGGCAACAACAACGCCTACTGCCAGGACAACACTATTAGCTGGTTCGACTGGTCGTTGTTGGACAAACATGGTGACATCCACAGTTTCGTTAAGCGGATGATCCGTCTAAGACTGAATCTTGGCGTTTATCGCGAAGACCGGCGAATGAGCCTAAATCAATTTCTCGAGCATGCCCAGATCCAATGGCACGGAGTCGAACTGAATCGTCCAGATTGGGGACAGGAGTCAAAGAGCCTCGCCTTCACCGTGCAGCGAGAAGGTACGGGCCGTATTTTTCACGTGATGCTGAACGCCTACTGGGATTCTCTAACGTTCGAGCTCCCTAGAACGCCCACCGACGGGAAAAGTTGGCGTCGGATGGTTGATACCTACCTGCCTTCACCGTCTGACATCTTCGAAGGCGTTAGTGCGCCCTTGGTGCCGGACTCCACCTATATCGTTCATCCGCGCTCGGTGGTTATCCTGGTCACTGGTGGGAGCGACTAGTTAAACAGATCTGAACTACTCTTGTCATCGATAACCGCCTCTGTGAGATCAATCCCCCAATCGTTGATGCTTAATCTCATCATGTGGTAGGGCTTAACATAAAATGATAGAATCAAGCCGTGCGTTATTCTGTATCAGCAGGTGTTGGTGATTGCTCCTGCCTGTTAAAGGGGTTGACTACCGTCGTCTATACTTTACATAATCGCACACTTATGGAATTCATGATTTTCATCTAGGGAGTTTTGGCATGAGCGAACATCTAGAACATATCATTCTAGCCCGCGACTATATCTGGTCGCGTTCGACGATTCGACCCCAACTGGCCGCCATTCTTGGATCGGGCCTCGGAAGTCTAGCAGACGAACTAGAGGTTGATGTCGTCATTCCCTATGGTGATATACCTGGGTTTCCTCAATCTACCGTCGC